>NZ_JACGMO010000015.1:0-82935 GCF_015354745.1 Micromonospora sp. S-DT3-3-22 | reverse complement strand
CGATGGCCGCCGGAGGTGCCTGCGCCTCGATGGCCGGCGGCGCGGGGGCCGGCTGGTGCGGTACGGGTCGCTGCTCCCGGCCGGGACCCCGACGGGCCGGGGCACCGGGCGACGGGGCGGTGCCGGGGCGGGGGCCGCCACCGAAGAGGTCGAGGAAGGGGGAGTCGATGTCGGTGCCGTCACCCACCAGCATCGGCGCGGCGGGTGCCGGCTCGGCCTCGGGGGTGCCCCGGCCGGGGCTGGGCCGGGGGGCCTGGAACACCCCAACGCCGCCCTGACCCGGGCCGGTGAGCAGGGACGGGTCGTACGGCTCGTCGTCCCGTAGCTCCTCCTGGGGGTAGTCGAACGACCGCGCACGGTTACCGTGTGGGGCGCTGTGTCGTCCGGCCGGGAAACCCGGCGTGGAAGAGCGACTCATTCGACCGCCTCACCCGTGTGGTCCGACTGCCCGATTCGGGTACGCCCCGTCATGCCAGTTCCTCCCGGATCCTGATCCGGCTGCCGACCAGGCGGGGGTCCCGCAGTTCGGTGGCCGGTTCCCGGGTGCGTCGCCAGTCGGTGAGCGCGGTGCGGATGACCATCCGCGCCGGCCGGTCCGGGTCGACGTACCGGAAGATGAACGAGGTGCTCACGATGGCGAGCGCGATCTCCCAGGCGGGAAAGAGCTCGACCTGCAACGTGAACAGCCAGTGGATGAACATGTAGAGGGGCACGAGCAGCATGAACAGTCCGTACTGGGCGTACGGCAGGTGGACCGGAAGGGTGTAGCCGGGCGGCCCGAGGTAGACCAGGCGGGCCCGGTAGATGTCGTCGTCGGTGCGCAGCCGCATGTCTCGCCCGCGCCTATTCGAAGATCAGATCGATCAGGTAGTCACCGATGAAGAAGAGTGTGGCCGCACCGGCGATGAAGGCCAGCCCGACGATCGCGATGGCCGAGCTGGTCAGCACCTTGGAGATCTCGCCCCGGCTGGCCCGGCCGATGAAGATGACCCCGAGCACGGCGAGCAGGATGGGTGCGATCTTGCTGGCGAAGAAGGTGACGACACCGTTGGTGTCGATGCCCTTGGGGGCCGGCTCGGCGAGTGGCGTCGTCGCCAGGGTGTGCAGCACCTGTGCGACGCCGGAAGACGTCGTCTCCATCAGCTCGAAGGCGATCACTGGAACCTCCCCATAACGCGGCCGGCGGTGCCGCGGTGGTGCAGTAGGCAAGCCTGGCGGGAATGTGCTCACTGTGCACAGCGTCGATGACGCGGCGCGGGTTTCTCACCACGGAGAGTGGCGAGATTTGGGGGGATTTTCCCGCTTCGGCCCTCCCTCCAGGCTTCGCCATCTCTTGATGCTGGGCAATTCCACAGCGTACGGGCCGCCCCCCTTTGCGACAAGCCGCGAAGAGTCGGCCCGATTCGACCCGGAAGACCGATCGTACACCTGTTCCAACAGGCACGTCAGGGTGGCCGTGGAAGGGCTGGTGGGGGTCCCCGGAGCGGCCCGACGCGACCGGTACCGTCTAGTCGTGACCGATCTGGTGCGGGCGCAGGCCCCGGTGGTGATGGGCGTCCTCAACGTCACCCCCGACTCCTTCTCCGACGGCGGCCGGTACGCCGACCTCGACGCCGCCGTCGCACACGGTGTGCGACTGCGTGACGAGGGCGCGCACCTGGTCGACGTCGGGGGCGAGTCCACCCGCCCGGGTGCCGACCGGGTCGACCCCCGCACCGAGGCGTCCCGGGTGCTGCCGGTGATCCGCGAACTCGCCGCCGCCGGGGTGCCGGTCAGCATCGACACCACCCGCGCCCCGGTCGCCGAGGCGGCCGTCGTCGCCGGGGCCGCCGTGGTCAACGACGTCTCGGGCGGGCTGGCCGACCCCGACATGGCCCGGGTGGTCCGCGACGCCGGCTGCCCCTGGGTGCTGATGCACTGGCGGGGACACTCCCGGGGGATGCGCGAGCTGGCCAGCTACACCGACGTGGTCACCGACGTCCGGGCCGAACTGGCCCAGCGGGTCGACGACGCGCTGGCCGCCGGGGTGGCCGCCGACCGGCTGGTGATCGACCCCGGCCTCGGCTTCGCCAAGACCGCCGCGCACAACTGGGAACTCAGCGCCCGCCTGCCCGAACTGCTCGACCTCGGCCTGCCGCTGCTCTTCGGCGCCAGCCGCAAGTCCTACCTGGGCCACCTGCTCGCCACCCCCGACGGCACCCCCCGCGACACCGACGGCCGGGCCGCCGCCACCATCGCCACCAGCGTGCTCGCCGTCGCCGCCGGTGCCTGGGGGGTCCGCGTGCACGACGTCCGGGGCACCACCGACGCGCTCGCCGTCTGGTCGGCCACCGGCCGCCCCCGGCTCGCCACCACCGGCAACGACCCGGCCCCCACCGGCCGGACGGAGGGAGGATCGTGACCGACCGGATCGTCCTGACCGGACTGCGGGCCCGGGGCCGGCACGGCGTCTACGACTTCGAACGCGCCGAGGGCCAGGACTTCGTGGTGGACGCCGAACTCGAACTCGACCTCGCCCCGGCCGCCCGCTCCGACGAGGTGACCGACACCGTGCACTACGGCGAGCTGGCGCAGCGGCTGGTCGCGGTGGTCACCGGCGAGCCGGTCAACCTGATCGAGACGCTGGCCGACCGGCTGCTCGCGGTCTGCCTGGCCGAGCCGCTGGTCACCGCCGCCACCGTCACCGTCCACAAGCCCGAGGCCCCGATCCCGCACACCTTCACCGACGTGGCCGTCACGATGCGGCGTACCCGGTGACCCGGGCGGTGCTGTCGATCGGCAGCAACCTGGGCGACCGGCTCGGCCACCTGCGGGCCGCGGTCGCGGGCCTGGGCGACGCGGTGCTGGTGGTCTCCGGCGTCTACGAGACACCCCCGTGGGGCGACGCCGACCAGCCGGCGTACCTGAACGCGGCGGTCATGGTCGCCGACCCGGCGGCGACCCCGGACGACTGGCTGGCGCGGGCGCACGCCGCCGAGGCCGCCGCCGGCCGGGTCCGCGACCCCGCCCGCCGGTACGGGCCGCGCACCCTCGACGTCGACGTCGTCGCCGTCTGGGACGACGCCGGACGGCCGGTGCTCAGCGACGACCCCGGGCTGACCCTGCCGCACCCCCGCGCCCACCAGCGCGCCTTCGTGCTCCGGCCGTGGATCGACATCGACCCGCACGGGCGGCTGGCGGGGCACGGCTGGCTCACCGACCTGCTCAACGCCGAGCCGGTCGCCGGGGACACCCTCGAACTGACCCCCCGCCCCGATCTTTCGTTAGAGTCGGACACATGAACCAGTGGAGCCGGCCGGTATGACGCCGTCCCGACCGCCCCGTGACCGGGAGCCCGACGGGTCGAGGATGGGCCCCACCCGGTTCTCGACGCTGCTGGTCGCCGCGCTCGCCGCCGCCGCCGTGGCCTGGTTGCTGATCAGCGGCTTCTACTACAGCGGCATCCCCCGGCTGCCCTGGCTGCCGGTGGTCACCCTGGCCGCGCTGGCCGTGCTGGAGGCGTACGCGGCGGTCAACACCCGTGGCCGGATCGAACGCAAGCCCGGCCGGGAGCCGGTCAACCCGCTGCTGGTCGCCCGGTTCGTGGTGCTGGCCAAGGCGTCCGCGCTGGCCGGGGCGATCTTCCTCGGCTTCTACGCCGGGCTGACCGGCTGGCTCTTCGTCGAGCCGACCAACGCCGCCATCGAGGACCGGCCCGCCGCCGGGGCGGGCACCCTCGCCGCGCTGGCCCTGGTGGCCGCCGCGCTCTGGCTCGAACGCTCCTGCCGGGTCCCCGAGTCCGACGACGACGCCGACGACCGGGCGGACCGACCCGGGCAGCGCTGACAGGGGTTACGTCCGCCCCCGGCGCGCGGGTACGGTGCCTGGCGACCGGAACACAGTCAGCCGTCACCGGTGACGGCCGGTCACCTGGGAGGCGCACCGCATGGTGTACGACGAACCGGGCCGGACCGCGTCGGCAGAGGTGCCCGCGACCGTGCCCGAGAACGTCCTCGACGACCCGACGCAGGGGGAACCCGGCCGGGACCGGCTCGGCGTGCACGTGGTCTGGGAACTGGTGCTGCTGCTCGCCCTCGCCGCGCTGGCCTACCTGCTGTGGCGGGAGGATCCCGACGCGCTGCGCGGTGCCGGCCTGCGGCGGCTGCTCGTCGACGCGGTCGCGCTCGGCCTGCTCGTCCTCGCCGCCGGGCTGAGCCTGCGGACCGCCGCGGTGAACCTGGCGATCGGCCCGGTCGCGCTGGCCGCCGCGCTGCACTTCGCCGAGCAGGGCGACCGGGGGGTGTCCACGGCGATCGTCCCGGCCCTGGTCGCCGCCGCGCTGGGCGGGCTGGCCCTGGCCTGGGCGGTGGTGGTGCTGCACGTGCCCGGTTGGGCGGCCAGCCTCGCCGCCGCCGCCGGGATGATCGTCTGGATCGAGCGGCGGGACCTGCCGGTGGCGGTGCAGGCCGACTACGACCCCCGGCGCAACGCCTACTACCTGTTCGCCGGGTTCGCCGCGGTGGCCGTCCTGCTCGGCGCGTTCGGCGCGATCCGGACCGTACGCCGGCTGGTCGGCCGGTTCCGGCCGGTGGCCGACCCGGCCCGTCGCCGCGGCATGGCCGCTGCCCTGGTCACCTCGGCCGCGCTGATCGCCTCCACGGTGCTGGCGATGCTCGCCGGGGTGCTCGTCGCCGCCAACGCGGACGGGCCGGTGACGCCGACGTCGGGACTGGACTGGACGGTGCTCGCGGTCGGCGTGTCCATGTTCGGTGGCACCAGCGCGTACGGCCGGCGGGGTGGAATCTTCGGCGCCCTCCTCGTGGTCGGCCTGGTGGTTACGTACCTGGCCTGGGCGGACGGCGTCGGCGCGCCGACCGACCGGTGGGCCGTCGGCGGGGCGGCCCTGGCCGGTGGGCTGCTGGTCACCCGGCTGGTCGAGACGTACGGCCGGCCCCGCACCGTCCGGGGTGAACCGGTCGAGCTGCCGCCGGTGCGGGACGGGGCGATCAGCTCCGGTTGGTCGATGCCCCCGGGCGGGGAGGCGCGCAACTGGACCCCGGCCCTGCCGGAGCGGACGACCGACGACACCCCGCCCGATCCCTGGGAGGCCCCCCGCTGGCAGAGCGCCCCACCCCGCTGGGACGCCGACGGGCGGTGAGCGCCCCGGCCCGGTCCGGTGGGGTCGCCGCGGGCGGGCGTGGACGACGGGCCGGCGACGATCTCGCCGGTTAGGCTCGCGGGCATGACCGAGACTCCTTCCGCCGGCACCGGCCACACCTTCGACCAGCTCGACGCCCTCTCCACCGAGGAGTTGCGGGAGCGGGCCTTCGCGCGGGCCCGGGAGCGGCGGGACGTCGGGTTCTTCTGGTCGGTGCTGCGGCACCTGCCGAACGCCGACGAGGCCGCCGCGCTCGACGGGGCGCCCAACTCGGTGGGGCCGACCATCGACGAGGCGGCGGCGCTGTGGCGGGAACTGACCGGGCACGGCTACGAGGAGTCCGCGCCGCTGCTGCGGGCGGCGTTCATCGACTACCTGATGAAGCACTGAGCGGCCGATCCGCCGGCTGGCGGGAGAGGTTTGCCGGCCGTGGCGGGTCGGGAACTTCCCGCCGCATGGCCCTCACCCGACGCCCCCGCACCGTGCAGGGGTACGGCACCGCCGCCGGCACCGGCACCCTCGCCGCGCTGATCCTCGTCGGCGTCTGCGGCAGCCCCTGGTACGTCGGCTGGGCCGAGGCCCACACCGATCCGAACTCCGCCGGGGGCTGGTACCTGCGGCTGCTCGCCTGGCCCGCCTGGAAGGTCGTGTCGACGGACCCGGAGCACGGGGTGCTCGCCACCGACCTGCGGGCCATCCTGCTGCTGTTGTTCGCCGCGGGCCTGCTCTACCTGCTGCCGGCCGGTCAGGTGGCCCGGGTGCCCGGGTCGGCCAGCCAGTTCTTCTCCGGCTGGGCCGCGTACACCCTGGCCGCGGCGGCGGCGACCCTGCTGGCGGCGCTGCTCACCGCGGACGGCCCGCTGCTGGCGGCCTTCGAGACCACCGGCACCGGGGCCGGCTACGGCTTCTTCGCCGGCTGGATCATCGGGCTGGCCAGCCTCGGCGGCCGGGCCTGACCCACCGGGCACGGGCTAGCTGCCGGGCTGCCCGAGGTCGAGCACCCGGGTGCGGCTGAGCGTGCCGGCCGGCCGGCCGTCGGCGGTGACCACGACCGCGTCGGTGCCGGCGGTCAGCATCGCGGCCAGCGCGTCGTACGCCGAGCGGCCCAGCGGCAGTTCCGGCAGGGTCGCGTCGGTGGCCGCGCCGTCGAGCACCTCCCGGGTGACCGGGGTGACCGCCAGCCGGCGGATGCCCCGGTCCGCGCCGACGAACTCGCGCACGAACGGCGAGGCGGGCGTGCCGAGCAGCGCCGCCGGGGTGTCGTACTGCTCCAGCCGGCCGCCCTCGGAGAGCACCGCGATCCGGTCGCCCAGCCGGACGGCCTCGTCGAGGTCGTGGGTGACCAGCACGATGGTCTTGCGGACCTCGGCCTGGAGCCGGAGGAACTCCTCCTGCAACCGGGTCCGCACGATCGGGTCGACGGCGGAGAACGGCTCGTCCATCAGCAGCACCACCGGGTCGGCGGCCAACGCGCGGGCCACCCCGACCCGCTGCCGCTGCCCGCCGGAAAGCTCGTGCGGGTAGCGGCGTCCGAACTGGGCCGGGTCCAACCCGACCAGCTCCAGCAACTCGCCGCTGCGCTTCCGGATCCGCTCCTTCGGCCAGCCGAGCAGCCGGGGTACGGTGCCGACGTTGGTGGCGACCGTCTGGTGCGGGAACAGGCCGACGTTCTGGATGACGTAGCCGATCCGTCGGCGCAGTTTCACCGGGTCGACCCGGGTGATGTCCTCGTCGCCGAGCATGATCCGGCCGCCGGTCGGCTCGATCAGCCGGTTGACCATCCGCAGCACCGTCGACTTGCCGCAGCCGGACGGGCCGATCAGCACCACCAGCTCGCCGGCCGGCACCTCCAGGCTCAGCTCCCGGACGGCGTCGGTGCCGTCCGGGTACCGCTTGCGGATGCCGTCGAGCGTGATCGAGGCGGCGCTGTGCCCTGCGTCGCCGGTGCCCCCGGGGGTAACGTCCACGTGTGTCCTTCCACCTGAGTTACCGGGCCGAGCCGGGTAATCCGTGGTTCTCCTGGCAGTACGTGCGGGACAACTCTGACACCATTCTCGCCGCGCTGCGCGAGCACGCCTCGTTGACCGGCCGGGCCGTGCTGCTCGCCGCGCTGGTGGCCCTGCCGCTGGCGGTGCTGGCCTACTGGTACCGGCGTCTCGCCGGGCCGATTCTCGCATTGACCGGCGTGCTCTACACGATCCCCTCCCTGGCCCTGTTCGCGTTCATCGCCCCCTACCTGGGCATCGGGGCGGTGACCGTGCTCACCGTGGTGGTGCTGTACGCGCTGCTGGTGATCGTGCGCAACGCGGTGGCCGGGCTGAACCAGGTGCCTCCCGAGGTGCGTGACGCCGCCGAGGGCATGGGGTACGGCAGGTGGGCCCGGCTGTTCCGGATCGACCTGCCGTTGGCCCTGCCCGGCATCCTCACCGGGGTACGCCTCGCCACGGTCTCCACCGTCGCGCTGGTAACCGTCGGGGTGGTGATCGGCCGGGGTGGCCTGGGGCAGCTGATCTTCGCCGGGTTCCAGAACAACTTCTACAAGGCCCAGATCATGACCGGCACGCTGCTCTGCGTCCTGCTCGCGCTGGTGCTGGACCTGATCCTGGCCGGCGTGGGCCGCCTGCTCACCCCCTGGCTCCGGAGCCGCCCCCGATGAGCGCGGCGCGGCGGAGCCCCGCAGTCACGAGCGAAGGGCAGACCCGGTGAGTGCGAGGAGTGCAGCGCAGCGGAGCCCCGCAGTCACGAGCGAAAGGCAGACCCGGTGAGTGCGAGGAGTGCAGCGCAGCGGAGCCCCGCAGTCACGAGCGAAAGGCAGACCCGGTGAATCCGGTGCAGCAGGCGGTGGTCTGGCTCAACGACCCGCTCAACTGGACCAACCCCGGTGGGGTGCTGGACCGGGTCGGGGAGCACCTGAGCATGTCCGCCGCGGCGGTGCTGCTGGGCTGCCTGGTGGCCTGGCCGGTCGGCCTCTGGCTGGGGCACTCGGGGCGTGGCGGCGGCGCGGTCGTGCTGATCTCCAACCTGACCCTGTCCATCCCCACCCTGGCGCTGCTGACGATCCTCCCGCTGACCTTCCTCGGCTTCGGGCGGCCGGCGGTGGTGGTCGCGTTGGCCGTGTTCGCGGTGCCGCCGCTGCTGGCCAACGCGTACACCGGGGTGCGGCAGGCCGACCCGGAGGCCCGGGACGCGGCGCGTGGGATGGGGCTGTCCGGGTGGCAGGTGCTGCGCCGGGTGGAGTTGCCGCTGGCGGTGCCGTACCTGGCCGCCGGGTTCCGGACGGCCGCCGTGCAGGTGGTGGCGACGGCGGCACTGGCGTCGTTCGTCAACGGCGGAGGGCTGGGCCAGATCATCCGGGCCGGTTTCGGGCTGGACATCGCGGCCGGTGGCGGGCAGATCATCGCCGGTGGGGTGCTGGTGGCGGGGCTGGCGTTGGCGGCGGAGGGGGTGCTGGCACTGGTCGAGCGGGCGGTCACCCCGCGACCGCTGCGGCGTACCCGGCGGGCGGCGAACCGGCGGGCGGCGGACGCCACGGCGGGGAACTGATCCCTTTCCGTGACGATCACGTGACGAAAGTGGTTCAGAGTTTGTCGGTCGGTCCGGAAGGATATTGGCTGAACCCGCGGGCGGCGACCGTCGCCCGTCGGACACGCGGCCGGCCCTGCCCGGGGTCGCGCCGGGACACGGAAGGCGGGCACGATGCGCGTACGGACACGGCTGGCGGCGGGCGCGGTGGGCGCCCTGACCCTGGCGGGTCTGTTGACCGGGTGTGGGGACGCCGGCTCGTCCGGCACCGACGCTCCGCAGCAGGGCGCGAGCGGTGCGGGCTGCGCCCCGGTCGCCGGTGACCAGCTCGTCGTCCTCGACGACGACAAGAAGCTCCAGAACACCGACAACATCATCCCGGCGGTCAACGCCAAGGTGGCCAACCCGCAGCTGCTCGCCGCGCTGGACAAGGTCTCGGCCGCGCTGGACACGCCGAAGCTGATCGCCCTCAACAAGGCGGTCGACGTGGACCGCAAGACGCCGAAGGCGGCCGCCGAGGAGTTCGCCTCGGCCAACGGGCTGACCACCGGCATCGCCAAGGGCCCGGGTGGGCAGATCGTCGTCGGGGCGGGCAACTTCTCCGAGAGCCAGACCCTGGCCGAGCTGTACAACATCGCCCTGACCGCCGCCGGCTACCAGGTCAAGGTGCAGCAGATCGGCAACCGCGAGCTGTACGAGCCGAGCCTGGAGAAGGGCGAGATCCAGGTCGTCCCCGAGTACGCGGCGACCATGGCCGAGTTCCTCAACACCAAGGCCAACGGCAAGGACGCCACCCCGGTCTCCTCGCCGGAGCTGGACAAGACGGTCAGCGCGTTGAAGTCCGAGGGTGACAAGGCGGGCATCACGTTCGGCACCCCGTCCTCGGCGCAGGACCAGAACGCCTTCGCGGTGACCAAGGCGTTCGCCGACAAGTACGCCCTGAAGACCCTCTCCGACCTGGCGGCCAAGTGCTCCGGCAAGGACACCGTGCTGGCCGGCCCGCCGGAGTGCCCGCAGCGGCCGAAGTGCCAGGCCGGCCTGGTCGAGGTGTACGACTTCAAGGCCGGTTCGTTCAGCTCGCTGGACGCCGGTGGCCCGCAGACCAAGACCGCCCTGAAGACCGGCACCGCCAGCGTCGGTCTGGTCTTCTCGTCCGACGGCGCGCTCGCCACCAGTTGAGCGTGATCCCGGTCGCGGTCGGCTCCCCCCGACCGCGACCGGGCCCGCCCCGCAACGGGGTGATGGTGCCCCGCTGACCAGGGCGGATGTCGGTCAGGTGCGATCCGGTCGCGCCGACCGTACCGGCCGAGATCGGGGCAATTCTGCCCTGGGACCGTTCCCAGCCCGCGTACATCTCGGTAGGCTGCACAGCCATGCCCTCCCCGGTCGTCTCCGAGAAGCGCAGACCGCAACTGCTGACCGTCCTGTTCTGGATCGGGGTGGCGTTCGCGCCGATCGCCGCGCTGATCCTGCTGTTCGCCGACGGCAACGGTCCGCTGCGCTTCGCCGCGGTGCTGGCCATCACCGCCGTGGTGCTGATCGGCCTGTCCATCGCGCTGCGCGCCGACGGGGGCGTCCAGGCGTCCGACGAGACGGTGCTCGACGAGTTGGAGCAGCTCCGCCGCGAGCTGCGCAGCGAGATCGTGGCGGCCGCCCAGCGCGGCAACCAGGCGCTGGACCAGTCGCAGCGGGCCGAGGAGCAGGTCACCGCGTTGCGTCGCCGGTTGGACGCGGCGGCCGAGCTGGCTGCCGCCGTCGCCGCCCCGCCCGCCGAGGATTCCGTCGCCGGTGCGGGCCGGGCCCGGGTCCCGGCCGCCGAACCGGCACCGGAGGCCCCGGTGGGCCGGCGACGGGCCGTGGTCGAGGAGCCCCCGTCGGACTGGAGCCACCCGGAGGCTTCCGAGCCGGTCGCGACGGGCCGGGGCCGGGTTCCGGCCGACCGGGAGGCCGCCGAACCGACCGGCCGCCGCTACGCCCCGGAGCGCCCGACCACCGGGCAGGCCGGGGTGTACGGGGCGGCCAGCCGGGAGCCACGCGGCGGGGCGCCCGCCGCCGAGTCGCCGTCCCGCCCGCTCGGGGTGGTGCGGCACACCGAGACCGTGCACGTGACCACCCGGCACACCGTCGTCGACGGCCCCGATCCGGCCGGCGGCTACGGCGGTGGGTACGCCGGCCGGTGGGCCTCCGGCGGGGACGAGTCGTCCTGGGCCGGCGGGGAGCCGGAGCGTTCCTGGCCGGCGCAGGCCGAGCCGACCGGCCGCGGCTGGTCGGCCCCGCCGGAGGACCGTTCCCGGGCGTCCCGTCCGGCGTCCCGGGACGAGCGGGCCTGGCCGGCCGCTGCCGGCCCCGGGTGGTCGACGCCGAGCGACGACCGGCCCGAGCCGGGCCGGCCGGAGTGGTCGGCGGGTAGCGGCGAGGCCGGTGCCTGGTCGGCGGGCGGCCGGTCCGGTTGGGCGGGGGGCCGTGCCGAGCCGCCCGAGCCGCGCACCGGTGACCGCTGGGCGCAGGACCGGGCCGATGCGCCGGCCCGTGAGGCGCAGGCCGGTGACCGCTGGGCCGAGGTGCGCGACGAGGGGCGGGCCCGGGAGGTACGGGTCGGGGAGCGCCGGGCGGAGGCGCGCGCCGACGGCGGCTACCAGTACTCGGACCGGTGGGCGTCGGTGCGGCAGGAGGAGCCGTACCGGGACGGGGCGGACCCCACCGGCGACCGGTGGGGTGGCGGTCGACCGGAGCAGTCCGACCGTCCCGCGCTGCCGGCCGGCGGGGTGCCGGTGCCGCAGCAGTGGCGGGAGCCGGCACGCAGCCACCGGCCGGCCGAACAGTGGCCGGCCCACGCGACCCCACCGGCGCAGGACCGGCCGGACGGGCAGTGGCCGGCCCGCGCCGAGCCGCAGCCCGCCCAGGAGTGGCCGGCGCGCGCCGACGACCGGCGGTGGGAGGGGCAGCGGGCCGAGCAGTGGCGGGACCGGGAGCCGGTGGTGTCGTGGCGTGACCCCGAGCCCGAGCCGCGCGACCACCAGCAGTGGGCGGGCGGGCAGCGGTACGGCTACCCGCCGCAGGACGACGCTCCGCGTGCGGGCGGGCACTGGCGCTGACCGCCGGGGGCGGACCGTCGCCGGCAGGGTCAGGGGCGGTTCACTTGTCGATGTCGCCGACCACGAAGAACATCGAGCCGAGGATGGCGATCAGGTCGGGCACCAGGCAGCCGGGGAGCAGGGTGGCCAACGCCTGCACGTTGGCGTACGACGCGGTGCGCAGCTTGAGCCGCCACGGCGTCTTCTCGCCCCGCGACACCAGGTAGTAGCCGTTGATCCCGAGCGGGTTCTCCGTCCACGCGTAGGTGTGTCCCTCGGGGGCCTTGACCACCTTGGGCAGTCGGGTGTTCACCGGTCCGGTGAGCCGGTCGACCCGGTCGAGGCACTGTTCGGCGAGGTCGAGGGAGGCGTACACCTGGTCGAGCAGCACCTCGAAGCGGGCGTGGCAGTCCCCGGCGGTGCGGGTGACCACCGGCACGTCGAGCTGGTCGTACGCCAGGTAGGGCTCGTCGCGGCGCAGGTCGAGGTCGAGCCCGGAGGCGCGGGCGACCGGCCCGGACGCCCCGAACGCGGCGGCGTCGGCGGCCGACAGCACCCCCACCCCGACGGTGCGGGCCAGGAAGATCTCGTTGCGCCGGATCAGGTTGTCGAGGTCGGGCATCCGGCGGCGGACCTCGTCGATGGCGGCGCGGGCCCGGCCGGTCCAGCCGGCGGGGACCTCCTCCTTGAGCCCGCCGACCCGGTTGAACATGTAGTGGATGCGGCCGCCGGAGACCTCCTCCATCACCGCCTGGATGGTCTCCCGTTCCCGGAACGCGTAGAAGACCGGGGTGATCGCGCCGATCTCCAGCGGGTAGGAGCCGAGGAACATCAGGTGGTTGAGCACCCGGTTCAGCTCGGCCAGCGCCATCCGCAGCCAGGTGGCCCGCTCGGGCACCTCCATGCCCATCAGCCGTTCCACGGCGAGCACCACGCCCAGCTCGTTGGAGAACGCCGACAGCCAGTCGTGCCGGTTGGCCAGCACGATGATCTGCCGGTAGTCGCGGACCTCGAACAGTTTCTCCGCGCCCCGGTGCATGTACCCGACGATGGGTTCGGCGGCGACCACCCGTTCCCCGTCGAGCACCAGTTTCAGCCGGAGCACGCCGTGCGTCGAGGGGTGTTGCGGGCCGATGTTGAGCACCATGTCGGTGCCGAGCTGTTCCCCGCCGGCCCCGGTGCCGACGGTCAGCTCGCGCAGTTCACCGGTGTCCGTGGTCATGTCGGTCATCGTGCCATGAGCGTATCGACGGTGACGCCGACCGGCTGGAGCAGCCAGTGGTGTCCGCCGAGCCCGGCCGGGTCGGTCAGCTCGGCCACCGCCGAGGCGGCGGCGAGGGCCCGCACGTAGCCGGCCGGGTCGGTGCCGGCCAGGCTCAGCGCCGGTCGGCCGCCGTCGGCTCCGAGCGCCCGCAGCGCCTCCCGCTGCGACAGCAACGTGTACGCACACCCGGCGACCCGGGCACCGGCGGCGGCGACGGAGTCCACGGCGACGTGCGCGGTGATGTCACACGAGCCGTCCGGCACCGGCGGCACCTGTCGCCCGTTCCGGTACCCGGTCAACGTGCCGCCCACCGGCCGCCGCTCCCGCAGGTGCCCGTAGTCGACGGCCAACGCCACCCCCCGCCGCAGCCGCCGGACGACCCCGCCCCAGGCCAGGTCCCGCCCCCGCCCCACCTCCACCCGCTCCCCGCGCTCGGTGATCAAGAGGTTTGCGTCAGGTTCGGGCCCCTCCGTTGACGCAAACCTCTTGATCACCGGGGCGGTGATGGGGGCGGAGGGCCGGGGCGGGGTGGGGGTGGGGTGCCAGGTGGTTAGCCAGGTCAGGTCTTCCGGGGTCAGTGGGGGGCCGGGGGTTTCCTCGCCGGTGCTCGGGTCCACCAGGTGGTAGCGCCAGCCGGTGTCGGTGGGGACGGCCACGTCCAGGGGGACGTTGTCCAGCCATTCGGTAGCGGTCAACAGGCCGGTGATCCCCTCCGGGGGCTCGGTCGCCCAGGCGATGACGGGCGGCAGGTCCGCCGGGCGGGGGGCCAGTTCCACGGCCGTGAGGCGCAGGCGGTCAGCCAGCGGCGTCGGAGCCGCGTCGGGCGTCGCCGACCCGTGGGCCAGGGCGGCCAGGGCGCGCAGCAGCTCACCCCGGCCGGCGCCCACGTCCACCACGTCGAACGGGGTGGGGAAACCGAGGGCGGCGTCGAGGCGGGACACGAGCCGGAACACCGCCGCCGCGAACGCCGGGGAGGCGTGCACGCTGGTCCGGAAGTGGTCGGCCGGGCCGGACCCGGAGACGAAGAAGCCGTGTGGCCCGTAGAGGGCGGCGTCCATGGCGTCCCGCCAGCGCATCGCGTTCATCCCGTGTTCAGGGTCCGTCACCGTGCCGACCCTACGGTCTGCGGGCATGAGACGAATCGTGATCCCCGCGCTGGCGGTCGTACCGCTGCTGGTGACGACCACCGGTGCCGCCGCCGCGCCCGCCCGGGACGACGTGCCGCGTGCCGTCCGGGCGGTGGCCGAGACACCCGCCCTGTTCGACGACGCCGCCGGGGGCGACGCCGACGCCGACGACCCGGCGATCTGGGTGCACCCCACCGACCGGGCCGGCAGCCTGGTGATCGTCACCGCCAAGAACGGCGGCCTGCGGGTGTACGACCTGCGGGCCCGGGAGCGGCAGGCGATCGGCACCCCGCCGGCACCCGGCCCGGACGACGAGGCGGGCCGGTTCAACAACGTCGACCTGGTCGGCGGCTTCCGGTTGGCGGGCCGGCCGGTCGACCTGGCGGTGGTCACCGACCGGGGGCGCGACCAGCTCCGGTTCTACCGGATCGACCCGGCGTCGCGGCGGCTGGTGGACGTGACCGCGCCGCAGCCGCCGTTCGCGTTCAGCCGGGACCAGGCGGAGGTGAACACCCAGCGCACCGCGTACGGGTTGGGCACGTTCACCGACCGGGACGGGGCCGCGTACGCGGTGGTGAGCCGGCGCAGCACCCCGGAGGTGGGGGTGTTCCGGCTGGTGGAACGGGCCGGGCGGGTCAGCTACCGGCCGGTGGACCGGTTGGTGCTGCCGTCGACGTTCACCCTGCCGGACGGCTCCGGCTGGTCGCCGTGCACCGACCCGGGGGACGGCCCGCAGGTGGAGGGGACGGTGGTGGACCCGGCCACCGGCGTGGTGTACCTGGCGCAGGAGAAGGTCGGCCTGTGGCGGACCCGACTGGCCGGTGGCCGGTTCGTGGACGTACCCCGGTCGGTGGAGCGGGTCCGCGAGTACGGCGTCCCGGCGGTCTTCGACCCGGCGGCCGACGACTGCGTCACCGACCACACCGCCGACCCGGGCTTCGGCGGGCGGATCGCCCAGGACGTGGAGGGCCTGACGATCATGCGTACCGGCCGGTACGCGGGCACCCTCGTCGTGTCCAGCCAGGGCGACGACACGTTCTTCACCTACGACCGGGTCAGCAACCGGCCGACCGGGCGGTTCGCGGTGGTCGACGGCCGGGTCGACGGCGCGCAGGAGTGCGACGGGGCGGCGGTGACGGCCACGCCGCTGCCGGGCTTCCCCGGCGGGCTGCTGGTGGTGCAGGACGGCCGGAACACCCCGACGACGCCGGACGGGGACGACGGGACGCGCCCGGACACCAACGTCAAGTTCGTCGACGCCGGGTTCCTGGCCGGACGGCGGTGAACCGCCACACCGGGTGAACTGCCACACCGGGCCGCCGGCCGCCACCGGGGCGCCCGGCGCCGGCGGTCGGTGAACGTTTTCACACATCCTTGTTCGGGTTCCCTGCCCCCGGCGCATACTTGCCATCGACCGGTACCCCCTTCGAGGACTGGATCGTTGCCATGAGCGCACCGCTGCGCCCGCGCCCGGCCGCCGTGCCCGGCGTCGCCGTACCGCAGGGCCCCGCCGTACCCGGTGTCCCGTTCGTCCTTCCCGCCCACCTCACCGTGGGCGTGGTGGGTGCCGGCCGGGTGGGTGCCGTGCTCGGGGCAGCGCTGGTCGCCGCCGGGCACCGGGTGGTCGCCGCGTCCGGCGTCTCCGGGGCGACCCGGGCCCGGATCGCGCTGCTCCTGCCGGACACGGTGAACCGGTCGGCGACCTCGGTCGCCCGGGAGGCCACCGACCTGCTGCTGCTCGCCGTTCCCGACGACGCGCTGGCCGGTGTGGTCGCCGGGCTGGCCGACACGGGGGCGTTGCACCCCGGCCAGGTGGTCGCGCACACCTCCGGCGCGCACGGGCTGGCCGTGCTGGCCCCGGCCGCCGCCGTGGGCGCCCGGCCGCTGGCCCTGCACCCCGCGATGACCTTCACCGGTACGCCGGACGACCTGTCCCGACTGGCCGGTATCTCCTTCGGGGTGACCGCCCCGGCGAAGCTGCGGGCGGCGGCGGCCCGGCTCGTCGCCGACCTGGGCGGGGTGCCGGAGTGGGTGGGGGAGACCGACCGGGTGCTCTACCACGCGGCGCTGGCGCACGGCGCGAACCACCTGGTGACCCTGGTCAACGAGGCGGCCGACCGGCTGCGGGACGCGGGGGTGGCCCAGCCGGAGAAGGTGCTGGCCCCGCTGCTGCGGGCGGCGTTGGAGAACGCCCTGCGGCTCGGTGACGACGCGCTCACCGGCCCGGTGTCGCGTGGCGACGCGGGCACCGTACGGCGGCACCTGGACCGGCTGGCGCGGACCGCGCCGGAGTCCGTCGCCCCCTACCTGGCGTTGGCCCGACGGAGCGCCGACCGGGCGATCGCGGCGGGCCGGCTGCGTCCGGTCGACGCCGAGTCCCTGCTCGACGTGCTGGCGGGCGTCCACCGCGAGGTGGCGGCGTGAGCCGGGTGCCGGGGGCCCCGCCGTCGCGAGCGGAGGGCGATCCGGCGGGTGCGAGCAGTGAGCCGGTTTTGCGAGCCCCGCAGCGCGAACGAAGGGCGATTCGGTGACGGAGTTGGTGCACACCCGGGCGGAGCTGGCGAAGGCCCGGTCGGGGCTGGCCGGCACGGTCGGCGTGGTGATGACGATGGGTGCGTTGCACCCGGGGCACGAGACGCTGATCCGGGCCGCCCGGGAGCGGGCCGACCACGTGCTGGTGACGATCTTCGTGAACCCGTTGCAGTTCGGCCCGAACGAGGACTTCGACAGGTATCCGCGCACCCTCGACACCGACCTGGAGGTGTGCCGGCGGGCCGGTGCGGACCTGGTGTTCGCCCCGTCCGTGGCGGACATGTACCCGGACGGGCAGCCCACGGTCCGGGTGAACCCCGGCCAGCTCGGTGAGGAGTTGGAGGGGCAGAGCCGACCCGGCTTCTTCCACGGGGTGCTGACCGTGGTGTTGAAGCTGCTCCAGCTGACCCGGCCCGATCTCACCTTCTTCGGGGAGAAGGACTACCAGCAGTTGACCCTGGTCCGCCGGATGGCCCGGGACCTGGACGTGCCGGTCGAGGTGGTCGGCGTGCCGACCGTCCGGGAGCCGGACGGGCTGGCCCTGTCCAGCCGTAACCGCTACCTGTCGGCGGACGGGCGACAGGTGGCGCTGGGGCTGTCCGCCGCGCTGCGGGCCGGTGCGGTCGCCGCCGAGCGGGGTGCCGACGCCGGTGAGGTGCTGGCCGCCGCCCACCGGGCGCTGGGCGGGACGCCGGGCACGCGGCTGGACTACCTGGTGCTCACCGACCCGGAGTTGGAGCCGGGGCCGGTCGCCGGGCCGGCCCGGCTGCTGATCGCGGCCTGGGTGGGCGGCACCCGGCTGATCGACAACCTGGCCATCCGGCTCGCCCCCCGCAGCTGACCCCGTACCTCTCTGAAAGGCACCACACGATGCTCCGGACCATGCTCAAGTCGAAGATCCACCGGGCGACGGTGACCCAGGCCGACCTGCACTACGTCGGTTCGGTGACGGTGGACCAGGATCTGCTCGACGCCGCCGACCTGCTCCCGGGCGAGCAGGTGGCGATCGTGGACGTGACCAACGGGGCCCGGCTGGAGACGTACGTGATCCCCGGTGAGCGGGGCAGCGGCGTGATCGGCATCAACGGCGCGGCGGCGCACCTGGTGCACCCGCAGGACCTGGTGATCCTGATCTCGTACGGTCAGATGGACGACGCCGAGGCCCGCACGTACCGCCCCCGGGTGGTCCACGTGGACGCCGAGAACAGGGTGGTTGAGCTGGGCGGCGACCCGGCTGCGGCGGCCGTCGGGACGGCCGGCGACCCGGTGCCGAGCCCGCTCGCCGTCGTCGGCTGACCAGAATTCCGGTCTGTTACCGGAAGGTCATTTTTGGTTACCCTGGGCTGACCGTCGGATTGACGGTCGTCGGCTGGGGGAGGCCGCGTTGCGCCGTGCGATGAGGGTCCGCCGAGCGGTGACGCTCGTGGTCGCCGCCGTGGCGGTGGGAGCGGTCCTGGCGGCCTGCGGTGCCCCGGGCGGCCTCGACGGTGATCTCACCGACGACTGGGCGGCCCTGCCGCCGGCCGGGCCGTTCACCCCTGCGGCGGGCGTGTGCCAGGTCGCCGACTTCACCGACACGGTCTCCCTGGCGGCGTACGCGCCGGTGGACTGCGCGGTGCCGCACCGGGTGGAGACGGTGCACGTGGGCGCGTTGCCGGGTTCGCGGGCCACCGCGCCGGCCACCGGCTCGACGGAGCTGCGGGGCGCGTTCGCCGAGTGCGACACCCGGGCCGCCGGCTACGTGGGCGACGACTGGCGGGCCGGCCGGCTGCGGCTGGCGGTGGCGCTGCCGACCGCGCCGGGTTGGGCGGCGGGGGCCCGTTGGTTCCGGTGCGACCTGAGCGAGCTGAACACCGTCGAGGCGGCGGCCACCGTGGTCACCCGGACGGGCAGCCTGCGGGACGCGTTGAAGGGTCCCTCCCCGCTGCGGCTGGGCTGCCAGCGGGCCAAGAGTGGTCGGGGCGCCGGGGTGCAGGTGCTGGTCCCGGTGGAGTGCTCGGCCGTCCACGAGGCGGAGTTCGTGGGCGTCTGGAAGGCCCCCGACCGGCCGTATCCGACCAAAGACGTCGACTGGCTGCCGTTGTACGCCGGCTGCCGCGGCACGCTGGGCCGGTACGTGGGGGTGCCGAACGACACCAGCCTGCCCTTCCGCAGCGGGGTGGTGGTGCGTCCGCCCGGTCCGGGCCGGTGGCGGGTCGGTGACCGGGGAGTCCGCTGCTACCTGTGGTTGAGCGACCGGACGGTGACGGCCTCGCTGAAGGGCGGCGGTCCGGCCGCCCTGCCGGTGCGGACGAAGTAGCGGACGGGGTAGCCGAAACCACTCGTCCCGCCCCCCGTCCCCCGTCGCGAGGATCGTTCGGGTTGACTGTGGGCATGGAACTGCGCCCGACCGTCGACCTGCCGGCCCTGCCCAGTCTGCTGGCTGCTCCCGCGCCCGGCTGGGTGGAGACCACCGACGTGATCGTGGTCGGCTCCGGGGTGGCCGGGCTCACCGCCGCGCTGCACCTGCGCGAGGCGGGGCTGCACGTCACCGTGGTCACCAAGGTCAATATCGACGACGGGTCGACCCGCTGGGCGCAGGGCGGCATCGCCGCCGTACTCGATCCGGCGGACTCGCCCGCCGCGCACGCCCGGGACACCGAGGTCGCCGGGGTCGGCATCTGCGACCCGGCGGCGGTCCGGGTGCTGGTGGAGGAGGGGCCGCTGCGGCTGCGGGAGCTGATGCGCATCGGCGCGGAGTTCGACCGCAACCCGGACGGCTCGCTGATGCTCACCCGGGAGGGCGGGCACCGGGCCGACCGGATCGTGCACGCCGGTGGCGACGCGACCGGGGCGGAGGTGCAGCGGGCCCTGCACGCGGCAGTCCGCCGCGACCCGTGGATCAGGCTGGTCGAACACGCCCTGGTGCTGGACCTGCTACGCGCCCCCGGCGACGCCCCGGACTCCCCCGGCCCGGCCTGCGGGATCACCCTGCACGTCCTCGGCGAGGGCAGCGAGGACGGCGTCGGCGCGCTGCTGGCCCGCGCGGTGGTGCTGGCCACCGGCGGGATGGGCCAGGTCTTCTCGGCCACCACCAATCCGGCGGTCTCCACCGGTGACGGGGTGGCGTTGGCGCTGCGGGCCGGCGCGGCGGTCACCGACGTCGAGTTCGTGCAGTTCCACCCGACCGCGCTGATCGTGCCCGAGCAGGCCCGGGTGCCCGGGGCCGGCCTGGCCCAGCAGCCGCTGGTCTCCGAGGCGCTGCGCGGCGAGGGCGCGCACCTGGTCGACGCCGACGGCAAGCGGTTCATGCTCGGCCAGCACGAACTGGCCGAACTGGCCCCCCGCGACGTGGTGGCCAAGGGCATCCACCGGGTGCTGCTGGCCACCGGTGCCGACCACGTCCATCTCGACGCCCGGCACCTCGGCGGGGACTTCCTCGCCGGGCGGTTCCCGACCATCGTCGCGTCCTGCCTGGCCATCGGGGTCGACCCGGCGACCGACCTGATCCCGGTCGCCCCGGCCGCCCACTACGCGTCCGGTGGCGTCCGCACCGATCTGCGCGGCCGGACCTCCATCCCCGGCCTGTACGCCTGCGGCGAGGTCGCCTGCACGGGTGTGCACGGGGCGAACCGGCTGGCCAGCAACTCGCTGCTGGAGGGGCTGGTCTTCTCCCGCCGGATCGCCGAGGACATCGCCACCGGGCTGCCCGAGCAGGCGCAGCCGGCGTCGACCGGCGCGTGGGTGGGCGGCGGGGGCGGGGTGCTGTCCGCCGGGGGCGTGCCGGAGCTGCAACGGGCGATGACCCGGGGTGCCGGGGTGCTGCGGTCGGCAGCCAGCCTCGCCGGGACCGCCGCCACCCTGACCGGGCTGGCCGGTGACGCCGGCCGGGCGGGCACCGCCGGTTGGGAGGCGACGAACCTGGTCACCGTGGCGGCGACCCTGGTCGCCGCCGCGTACGCCCGGCAGGAGACCCGGGGCTGCCACTGGCGGGAGGACTTCCCGACGGCCGACGAGCGGTGGCGTGGCCACCTGGTCGCGGCGATCGACGCCCGGGGTGGGCTGACCGGACGCTGGGAGGGCCTGCCCTGACCAGGGGCGGCGAAGGAGCGGTGGCGCGGGCAGCGCCGACGAACGGAGGAATCCACGTGCGGGAATCGACGCGGCAGGCGCTGACCGCCGGTGGGCTGGACCCGGAGCGGGTGCGGCGGGTGATCGTCGACGCGCTCACCGAGGACCTGGGGACGGGCTTCCTCGACGTCACCAGCGTCGCCACCATCGCGGCCGGGCAGACCGACACCGCCGACCTGGTGGCCCGGGAAGACGGGGTGGTGGCCGGGCTGGCGGTGGCCGCTGCGGTCTTCGAGCTGGTCGGGGAGGTGACCGCTGCGGAGCGTACCGTCGAGGTGGTCGTGGTGGCCCACGACGGCGCGCGGGTGGCCCGGGGCGACGTGCTGGCGACGGTGACCGGCCCGACCCGGCTGCTGCTCACCGCCGAGCGCACCGCGCTGAACCTGCTCTCCCGGATGTCCGGGGTGGCCACCCACACCCGGGCCTGGGCGGACGCCCTGGCCGGCACCAAGGCGACCGTGCTGGACACCCGCAAGACCACGCCCGGCCTGCGGATGCTGGAGAAGTACGCGGTCCGCGCCGGTGGCGGCACCAACAAGCGGATGGGCCTGTACGACGTCGCCATGATCAAGGACAACCACAAGCTGGCCGCCGGCGGTGTCGGGGCGGCCTTCCGGCGGGTCCGGCAGACCTTCCCCGACGTGCCGGTGCAGGTGGAGGTGGACACCCCGGCCGAGGCGGTGGAGGCGGTCGAGGCCGGCGCGGACTTCCTGCTGCTGGACAACATGTCCCCGGCGACCCTGCGCGAGGTGGTCGCGGTGGTCGGCGACCGGGCGGAGCTGGAGGCGACCGGCGGGCTGACCCTGGAGGTGGCCGCCGAGTACGGGGCGACCGGGGTGGACTACCTCTCGGTGGGCGCGTTGACGCACTCGTCGCCGATCCTGGACATCGCTCTGGACCTGCGCGAGCGGTGAGCCGGCCGGGGCCGGCGCGGACGCCGGCCCCGGCCCACTCCTCGCGCCCGCCGGCCCGGCCGGCGTCTAGGCTGCGTGCGTGCTGCTCTGCATCGACATCGGAAACACCAACACCGTGCTGGCGACCTTCGACGGCGACCGCCTGGTGCACTCGTGGCGGATCAAGACCGACGCCCGTTCGACGGCGGACGAGTTGGGGTTGATGTTCCGGGGGCTGCTGGCCGGTGACGCCGTGGAGATCACCGGGGTGGCCGCCTGCTCGACGGTGCCGGCGGCGCTGCGCTCGCTGCGGACCATGCTGGCCCGCTACTACGCCGACCTGCCGAGCGTGGTCGTCGAGCCGGGGGTACGCACCGGCGTGCAGTTGGCCATCGACAACCCGAAGGAGGTCGGCGCGGACCGGGTGGTCAACACGCTGGCCGCGTACACCCTCTACGGTGGCCCGTCGATCGTGGTGGACTTCGGCACCACCACCAACTTCGACGTGATCAGCGGCCGGGGGGAGTTCCTCGGCGGGGCGTTCGCCCCCGGCATCGAGATCTCCTTCGACGCGCTCGCGGCCCGTGCCGCCCAGCTGCGCAAGGTGGAGGCGAACAAGCCCCGCTCGGTGATCGGCAAGAACACCGTGGAGTGCCTCCAGTCCGGCCTCTACTTCGGCTTCGCCGGGCAGGTCGACCGGATCGTCGAGCGGATGACCGAGGAGCTGGGCGAGGTCCGGGCGGTGATCGCCACCGGTGGGCTGGCCTCGGTGGTGATCGGCGAGTGCCGGACCATCACCCACCACGAGCCGATGATCACCCTGATCGGCCTGCGCATGGTCTACGAGCGCAACACCTGATCGCGGCGGTCGGCCCGGTCGCGCCGGGTCAGCGTCGCCGGGCCCGGAAGACCAGGGTCCAATACGGCAGCTCGACGGTCTCCCGGCCGGCCAGGTCGGGGTGGGTGGCGAACAACTCGCGCAGTTCCGCGTCCATCCGCTGCCGCTGCCCGGGAGCGCCGGTCAACCAGTGCGAGCGGGTACGCATCAGCCCGACCACCTCGTCCCCGGTGACGGTCGTCCGGTGGGTGAACCGGCCCAGTTCGACCGGGCCGAAGGCCGCACCGAAGGTGGTCACCTTCTCGGTCAGGTCGTTGGTGTTCTCGCCCATCTGGGCAATTCGTCCCAGCTCGGCCACCCAGCCGACGGTGTCGTCCCGGATGTTCCAGATCGGGGCGAAGATGCCGTCCGGCCGGAGCACCCGGGCGATCTCGACGTGCGCGCGTGCCCGGTCGAACCAGTGGTACGCCTGCCCGACCAGCACCGCGTCCGCGCTGCCGTCGGGCAGCGGGACCGACTCGGCGGACCCGGCCAGCGCGGTGGTCCCGGGGGTGGCCGCGTCGAGCCGGGCCCGCATCCCCGGGTCGGGTTCCACCGGGGTCACCCGGTGGCCGAGGGCCCGCAGGTCACGGGTGAGGATGCCGGTGCCGGCACCCAGGTCGACCACGCTTGCGACGTCGCCCGTGCCGGCCAGCGCCCAGCGCAGCGCCTCGGCCGGATAGCCGGGTCGAAACCGGTCGTAGTCGGCGGCGACCGCTCCGAAGGAGCGTGCTCGGGTGTCCTCGACCATGAGGGGCAGGTTATCCCGTAACGGCCGACCGGGGGCATGAGTACGCTCATGGGCTGACCCCGCCGAAACTCCCTTAGCCGAGGAAGCGTGCCGTGACCGAGCAGAACGCCGTGCCAGTGGACCCCGCCGACGACCTTCCCGAGCAGATGAAGGTCCGCCGGGAGAAGCGGGACCGGATGCTCGCCGAGGGCGTCGAGCCGTACCCCGTCGGTTTTCCCCGGACCAGCACCCTGGCCGAGGTGCGCGAGCGGTACGCCGAGCTGCCCACCGACACCGCGACCGGGGACCGGGTCTCGGTCACCGGCCGGGTGATCTTCGTACGGAACACCGGCAAGCTCTGTTTCGCCACCTTGCGCGACGGCGACGGCACCGAGTTGCAGGCGATGCTCTCCCTGGACCGGGTCGGTGCGGAGCGGCTGGAGGACTGGAAGCGCCTGGTCGACCTGGGTGACCACGTCGGTGTCACCGGCGAGGTGATCACCAGCCGGCGCGGTGAGCTGTCGGTGCTCGCCGACGAGTGGGCGGTGACCGCCAAGGCGTTGCGTCCGCTGCCGGTGGCACACAAGCCGCTGAGCGAGGAGGCCCGGGTCCGGCAGCGCTACGTGGACCTGATCGTCCGCCCGCAGGCCCGCCAGATGGTCCGGACCCGGGCGGCTGCGGTGCGTAGCCTGCGCGACTCGTTGCACGGTCAGGGATTCATCGAGGTCGAGACGCCGATGCTCCAGTTGCTGCACGGGGGTGCGGCGGCCCGCCCATTCGTGACCCACAGCAATGCACTCGGTACGGATCTGTATCTGCGAATCGCGCCGGAACTGTTTCTCAAGCGCGCCGTGGTCGGCGGGGTCGACCGGGTGTTCGAGATCAACCGCAACTTCCGCAATGAGGGAGTCGACTCGTCGCACTCGCCGGAGTTCGCGATGCTGGAGACCTACCAGGCGTACGGCGACTACGACACGATGGCCGAGTTGACCCGTAATCTCGTGCAGCAGGCGGCGGTGGCGGTCAGCGGCTCGACGACGGTGACCCACGCCGACGGGCGCGAGTTCGACCTGGGCGGGCAGTGGCGCTCGGTGACCCTCTTCGGGGTGCTTTCCGAGGCCCTCGGCGAGGAGGTCACGGTCCGCACCGACCGGGCCCGCCTGGTGGAGTACGCCGACAAGGTGGGGCTGGGGGTCGACCCGAAGTGGGGTCCGGGCAAGCTGGCCGAGGAGCTGTTCGAGGAACTGGTGGTGCCGAGCCTCCAGTCGCCGACCTTCGTGCGGGATTACCCGGAGGAGACCAGCCCGCTGACCCGGGCCCACCGCAGCGAGCCGGGGCTGGCCGAGAAGTGGGACCTCTACGTGCTCGGCTTCGAGCTGGGCACCGCGTACTCGGAGCTGGTCGACCCGGTGGTGCAGCGGGAACGCCTGGTCGCGCAGGCGCAGCTGGCCGCCCGGGGCGACGACGAGGCCATGCGGCTGGACGAGGACTTTCTCCGGGCCATGGAGTACGGAATGCCGCCGGCCGGGGGTATGGGAATGGGAATCGACCGGCTCTTGATGGCGCTGACCGGCCTGGGAATTCGGGAAACCATCCTCTTCCCGTTGGTCCGCGCCGAGTAGCTCCCCGGTGGGACCTTTGCCGGGTCGTTACGGCGACCTATTGACGCGGCAAGCATCGGGCGGGTTATCGTGCTCCTATTGCAGGAGCACCCTGCTCGAAAGGAATGTGGGACGTGGCCAAGCAGATCATTCACAAGCTGGTCGATGACCTGGACGGCGGGGACGCGGACGAGACCGTCAAGTTCGCCCTCGACGGTGTTCAGTACGAGATCGACCTGTCGAACTCCAACGCCGACAAATTGCGGGATGTTTTCGCGCCGTACGTGGCCGCCGGTACCCGGGTCGGTCGGGGCGGTGTGGTCGTGGGTGGCCGGGCCGCCCGGGGCCGGGGCGGGGCGACCGCCGACCGCGAGCAGAACAAGGCGATCCGGTCCTGGGCTAAGAAGAACGGCAAGGACATCTCCGACCGGGGCCGCATCCCGCAGGAGATCGTCGACGAGTACCACGCGACCCGCTGAGCGTCAGCGGCGAACCGACGCCGGGCCGGAGCACGCCTCCGGGCCGGCGTCGCCGTCTGCGGGGTCGGCGGCATCGCCCGGCCGGAGGGAATCTCTCCGGCTCCGGGGGCGTTGTCCACAGGCGGTGGAGAGTTCGTCCACAGCCTGTGGATGACCCACGGGGCCCCGGGAGGGCGTTCTGCACCCCGGGCGAATTTCGCTCTGCGCGTACAGGCTGGGGTGCCGGAACACCTCCTGAGCGCGGATGGTTGGTCAAAACGACGTCGGAACGGCTCGGTACGAGGAGACACGACCTCAGCGGAGTCGGTCAGCGGCGATAGAGTAAGGAGGCACGGACGCCCGTCCCGGACGTCCGAGCACCGGCCCCGCCAAGATCTCGCAGTCGAGGCGCACGGCACGTGAGGAGCACGAGGGCATGTTCGAGCGGTTCACCGACCGAGCGCGACGGGTTGTCGTCCTGGCCCAAGAAGAGGCCCGGATGCTCAACCACAACTACATCGGTACGGAGCACATCCTGCTGGGCCTGATCCACGAGGGTGAGGGTGTGGCGGCCAAGGCCCTGGAGAGCCTCGGCATCTCCCTGGAGGGCGTCCGCCAGCAGGTCGAGGAGATCATCGGCCAGGGCCAGCAGGCGCCGAGCGGGCACATCCCGTTCACGCCCCGGGCCAAGAAGGTGCTGGAGCTGTCCCTGCGCGAGGCGCTACAGCTCGGCCACAACTACATCGGCACCGAGCACATCCTGCTCGGGCTGATCCGAGAGGGCGAGGGCGTCGCCGCCCAGGTGCTGGTGAAGCTGGGCGCCGACCTCAACCGGGTCCGCCAGCAGGTGATCCAGCTCCTCTCCGGCTACCAGGGCAAGGAGCCGGCCGCCGCCGGCACCGCGCCGGGTGAGGCCGCCCCGTCGACCAGCCTCGTGCTGGACCAGTTCGGTCGCAACCTGACTCAGGCCGCCCGCGAGGGCAAGCTCGACCCGGTGATCGGGCGCGAGAAGGAGATCGAGCGGGTCATGCAGGTGCTGTCCCGCCGCACCAAGAACAACCCGGTCCTGATCGGTGAGCCCGGTGTCGGCAAGACCGCCGTGGTGGAGGGCCTGTCCCAGAAGATCATCAAGGGCGAGGTGCCCGAGACGCTGAAGGACAAGCAGCTCTACACCCTCGACCTCGGTGCCCTGGTCGCCGGCTCCCGCTACCGGGGTGACTTCGAGGAGCGCCTCAAGAAGGTGCTCAAGGAGATCCGCACCCGGGGCGACATCATCCTGTTCATCGACGAGATCCACACCCTGGTCGGTGCGGGTGCCGCCGAGGGCGCGATCGACGCGGCGAGCATCCTCAAGCCGATGCTGGCCCGGGGCGAGTTGCAGACCATCGGTGCGACCACCCTCGACGAGTACCGCAAGCACCTGGAGAAGGACGCCGCGCTGGAGCGTCGTTTCCAGCCGATCCAGGTGGGTGAGCCGTCGCTGGCCCACACCATCGAGATCCTCAAGGGCCTGCGGGACCGCTACGAGGCGCACCACCGGGTGAGCATCACCGACGCCGCCCTCGTGGCCGCCGCGACGCTTGCCGACCGGTACATCTCCGACCGCTTCCTGCCCGACAAGGCGATCGACCTGATCGACGAGGCCGGGGCCCGGATGCGCATCCGCCGGATGACCGCACCGCCGGACCTGCGTGACTTCGACGAGCGGATCGCCCAGGTGCGCCGCGACAAGGAGTCCGCGATCGACGCGCAGGACTTCGAGCGGGCCGCCCAGCTGCGGGACAAGGAGAAGCAGCTGCTGGGTCAGAAGGCCCAGCGGGAGAAGGAGTGGAAGGCCGGTGACCTGGACGTCGTCAGCGAGGTCGACGACGAGCAGATCGCCGAGGTGCTCGGCAACTGGACCGGCATCCCCGTCTACAAGCTGACCGAGGAGGAGACCTCCCGGCTGCTGCGGATGGAGGACGAGCTGCACAAGCGCGTCATCGGCCAGGAGGACGCGGTCAAGGCGGTGTCGAAGGCGATCCGGCGTACCCGGGCCGGCCTGAAGGACCCGAAGCGGCCGTCCGGCTCGTTCATCTTCGCCGGCCCGTCCGGTGTCGGTAAGACCGAGCTGTCCAAGGCGCTCGCCGAGTTCCTGTTCGGCAGCGAGGACGCGCTCATCCAGTTGGACATGTCCGAGTTCCACGACCGCTACACGGTGTCCCGCCTGGTCGGTGCCCCGCCCGGTTACGTCGGTTACGACGAGGGTGGCCAGCTGACCGAGAAGGTCCGTCGTCGCCCGTTCTCGGTGGTGCTCTTCGACGAGATCGAGAAGGCCCACCCGGACGTGTTCAACACGCTGCTCCAGATCCTGGAGGACGGCCGGTTGACCGACGGTCAGGGTCGGATCGTGGACTTCAAGAACACGGTCATCATCCTGACCACCAACCTGGGCACCCGGGACGTCGCCAAGGCGGTGTCGTTGGGCTTCCAGCAGTCGGAGGACTCCGAGTCCACCTACGACCGGATGAAGCAGAAGGTCAACGACGAGCTGAAGCAGCACTTCCGGCCCGAGTTCCTCAACCGGATCGACGACACCATCGTCTTCCACCAGCTGCGGCAGAACGAGATCCTCTCGATCGTGGACATCATGATCCAGCGGATCGAGGGCCAGCTCCGCAACAAGGACATGGGTCTGGAGCTGACCGACAACGCCAAGAAGTACCTGTCCAAGAAGGGCTTCGACCCGGTGCTGGGCGCCCGTCCGCTGCGTCGGACGATCCAGCGCGACATCGAGGACAACCTCTCCGAGCGGATCCTGTTCAACGAGCTGACCCCCGGTCAGATCGTGGTGGTGGACTGCGAGGGGGACCCGGAGGACATCGACAAGTCGAAGCTGGTCTTCCACGGCTCCGACCGTCCGGCCGCAGTGCCGGACGCCGTCCCGGCCGACCTGGGTGGCGCCGCCACCACGGGCGAGTAGGCCCCGACGGGTCGGTAGGACATCGAGCACGAGGGCGGCGGCCCGGTGGCGTGAGCCACCGGGCCGCCGCCCTGTCTGTCGAGTCGGGCGCGGCCGGGCCGGCCGGATGCGGCCCCCGTCAGCCGGGAAGGGGCTGGGTGGCGGGGCCGTCCCCGATGAGCCGGAAGTGACCCTCGCCGACCGGCTCCACCATGCCGTCCTTGACCAGCGCGGCGAGTGCCCGGGCCCGCTGAACGTCGTCGTGCCACACCTGGTCGAGCCGCTGGTGCGGCACCGGGCCGGTGGCGTCCCGGAGCACCCCGAGCAGCAGCCCGCGTACCTGACGGTCGGTGCCGGCGTACCGCTGGATCTTGCGGGTCGGGCCGGCGGGTGCCACCTGGCCGGAGGCACGCCAGGCGCAGATCGACTCGACCGGACAACTCGTGCAGCGCGGCGAGCGGGCGGTGCAGACGATCGCCCCGAGTTCCATGAAGGCGGCGCTGGCCAGCGCGGCGGCGGCCGGCTGCACCGGCAGCAGCTCCGCGCAGGCGACCAGATCGGCGGGGGTGGTGGCCGGGCCCGCATCCGGTGCACCGGCGACGGCCCGGGAGACGACCCGCCGGACGTTCGTGTCGACCACCGGGTGCCGCTGGCCGTAGGCGAACGCGGCGACGGCCCGCGCCGTGTACGTCCCGATGCCGGGCAGCGCCAGCAACTGGTCCAGCTGGTCGGGCACCCGGCCGCCGTGCCGTTCCACGATCGCCACCGCGCACTCGCGCAGCCGTACCGCGCGGCGGGGATAGCCGAGCCGTCCCCACATCCGGATCGCCTCGGCCGGGGTGTCGGCGGCGAGGGCGGCGGGATCGGGCCAGCGGGCGAGCCAGGCGTGCCAGGCGGGCAGGACGCGTACCACCGGGGTCTGCTGGAGCATGACCTCGCTGACCAGGATCGGCCAGGCCCCGGTGCCGGGCACCCGCCAGGGCAGGTCGCGGGCGTTCTGCTCGTACCACCGGCTGACCAGGGTGGTGAAGGTGGGTTCAGTCATCGCGCCGACGATGATGTCACGCGATGCCTTCCCGCTGGTTGGGCGGGCCGGGCGGGGCGTCGCCGGGTCGCCGGGCGGATCGGGCAGAATGCCCGGATGAGCGAGCTCGCGATCACCGTCATCGGTCGGGACCGGCCCGGCATCGTGGCCGACGTCGCCGAGGTGCTCGCCGGGCTCGGCGCGAACCTCACCGACTCCACGATGACCCGGCTGCGTGGTCACTTCGCCATGACCCTGATCTGTGTCGGCCCCGCCGCCGCCGAGGTCGAGGCCGCCCTGACGCCGCTGGCCGCCGACGGACAACTCCTGGCCACCGTACGCGCGGTCACCCCGGACGGTACGGCGACGCCGGCTGGTGAGCCGTACGTGCTGGCGGTGCACGGGGCGGACCGGATGGGCATCGTGGCGGCGATGACCCGGGTGATCGCCGAGATGGGTGGCAACGTGACGGATCTGAGCACCCGGTTGGCCGGCACGCTCTACGTGGTGGTGGCCGAGGTGGACCTACCTGCGGGCCGCGCCGACGAGCTGGCCGGCCGGCTCTCCCGAACGGCCGCCGACCTGGGGGTCGGGGTCTCCCTGCGCCCCGCCGACCCGGACCTCCTGTGAGCGCGAGGAGTGAGCCGGGTTTGCGAGCCCCGCAGTCGCGAGCCGGGGTGGGGTCTGTGGGCGCGAGGAGTGAGCCGGGTTTGCGAGCCCCGCAGTCGCGAGCCGGGGTGGGGTCTGTGAGCGCGAGGAGTGAGCCGGGTTTGCGAGCCCCGCAGTCGCGAACCGAGGTAGGCCCGTGAGCGCGGAACCGTACGTCGGGCTCGGTGGCTGGACCCCGGCGGACCTGGGCGTACCGGGGGAGGTGCGCCGGGTGGTCTGTGCCCCCGAGGCGGTGCTGAGCCGGCCGGGGCCGGAGGTGGACCCGACCGCCGAGGAGACCGTCCGGCTCGCCGCCGACCTGGTCGCCACGATGCGGGTGTCGCCCGGCTGTGTGGGGTTGGCGGCGCCGCAGGTCGGGGTCGGTGCGCAGGTGTTCGCGGTGGACGTGACCGGGCATCCGAAGGCGGTGACGGTGCACGGCACCTTCGTGCTCTGCAACGCCCGGGTGGTGGAGGCGAGCCGGTGGAAGCCGGGTCGGGAGGGCTGCATGTCGGTGCCCGACCTGACCGGCGACGTGAAGCGGGCCAGCCGGTTGGTGGTGGAGGGGGTGCTGCCCGGCAGCGGTACGCCGGTCCGGCTGGTCACCGACGGGTTCGAGGCGCGGGCCCTGCAACACGAGATCGACCACTGTGCCGGGCTGCTGTTCCTGGACCGGGTGGCCGGCGCGCACGCGGTCTACCAACGCAAGGTCTACCTGTGACCGGGCCGGTCGGAACGTCGGCGACGCGGATTCCCGCCGGATCGGTCCGGCCGACTGTCGTCAGTGGAACGTCGTTCGCCGCCCGGTGGCCGATGCCCGGCGAGTCGTGGCCGGTCCACGTGCGCCGCGCCGCTACGGTGGGGGCATCATGCGTCTGACGGTCGGTCCCCTGCCTTCCGCCGTGTACTGGCGGCGTCGCGCCGTCGTACTCGGAGCGGGGCTTCTGCTCCTGGTTGTTCTGCTCTACTCGTGTGCCCGATCGGGGGACACCGGCACCACACCGGGTGCCGGGGCCTCGTCGTCGGCCCCCGCGCCGGGCGCGACCACACCGACGGCCGCCTCGCCGCCTGCCGGGTCCGCGTCCCCGTCGGGTGGGTCCGACGCGGCGGGCCCGCCGGCCGGGCCGACCGCCGATCCGGGTGCGAGCAACGTCCCGGCCGCCGATCCGCCCGCCCCGCCGACCAACCAGGCCCGGGTCGACGACGGCACCTGCACCGACAGCGAGATCGTGGTGACTCCGGTGGCGCTCCCCGCCGAGGTGGGCAGCGGTGCCCCGGTCGATCTCAGCCTCAAGATCAGGAACAAGTCACAGCGGACCTGCAACCGGGACGTCGGCGCGGACGCCCAGGAGCTGTTCATCAAGTCCGGGGCGGAGAAGGTCTGGTCGTCGGACACCTGCGGCACCGGCAGGGGGTCCGACGTGCAGACGTTCACCCCCGGCTTCGAGCGCTCCTACCAGCTCACCTGGAACGGCATGGACGCCAGCCGGTGCAAGCAGGGGGTGGCTGCGGGCCCCAACCCGCCGGCCGGCAACTACCAGGTCTTCGCCCGGGTGGGCACCAAGCTGAGCGAGCCGGTCAAGCTGGTCGTCACCGGCTGACCGGCCCCCGGTCAGACGTAACGTTCCAGGATGGACGCCTCGGCCAGCCGGGACAGCCCCTCGCGGACGCCCCGGGCCCGTGCGTCGCCGACGCCCTCGACGGCCTGGAGGTCCTCCACGGTCGCCCCGAGCAGCCGCTGGAGGCTGCCGAAGTGCAGCACCAGCCGGTCGACGATGGCCACCGGCAGCCGGGGCACCTTGGCCAGCAGCCGGAACCCGCGCGGGCTGACCGCCGCGTCGAGCGCGTCGGAGGCGGCCGGGTAGCCGATCGCCTTGGCGACCGCGACCAGGTCGATCAGCTCGGTCGCGCCGAGCAGGTCCAACTCGACCAGGGCCTCGTCGAGGGTGCGTGACTTGCGGCCGGCGGGCAGGTAGTCCCGGATGACCAGGGTACGGTCGGCGTCGACACCGGCCATCAGCTCGTCGAGTTGCAGGGCGAGCAGGCGGCCGTCGGTGCCCAGCTCGACCACGTACCCGGCGATCTCGTCGGCGATCCGGCGGACCATCTCCAGCCGCTGCACCACGGCGACCGCGTCGCGGACGGTGACCAGATCCTCGATCTCCAGCGCGGACAGGGTGCCGGAAACCTCGTCGAGGCGCAGCTTGTACCGCTCCAGGGTGGCCAGGGCCTGGTTGGCCCGGGAGAGGATCGCGGCCGAGTCGTCGAGCACGTGCCGCTGCCCGTTGACGTAGAGGCTGATGATCCGCATCGACTGGCTGACCGAGATGACCGGGTAGCCGGTCTGCCGGGCCACCCGCTCGGCGGTGCGGTGCCGGGTGCCGGACTCCTCCGTCGGGATGGACGGGTCGGGCATCAGGTGCACACCTGCCTGGACGATCCGGGTGCCGTCGCTGGAGAGCACCACCGCGCCGTCCATCTTGCACAGTTCACGGACCCGGGTCGCGGAGAACTCGACGTCCATCGGGAAGCCGCCGGTGCAGATCCCGTCGACGACCTTGTCGTAGCCGAGGACGATCAGCGCGCCCGTCCGACCGCGCAGGATGCGTTCGAGCCCGTCGCGCAACGCGGTGCCGGGCGCCATCAGGGCGAGGTTGGCCCGCAGCGGATCACCGGCGCTGCCGGTGGTCCCGGCCACGCTCACGCTGATCGGACGGGTGGGCGAGCCCACGGCGGCGGCGCGGGTGTGGGGCGTCGCGCCGGCAGGCTTGGCGGCGTCGCGGTCGGTCGGCACGCGCACAGTCTACGGACTGCCCTGCGGTGGGTGCTCTCGTGGTTACTGTGATGTGTCACGGCGTCGGATTCTTACCACCCGCCGGACCTGCCGGACGTCGACCGGTATGGCCCGACCGGTACCCCGCCGTCGCCACCCTCGGTCACTCCGCGGATGCGCGGGCGACCGCCTGGAGCGCCGACCGGACGTCCGTGACCTCGGTCACCCGCATGTTCTCCGGGCCGGCGCCGGTGCTCTCGGGGCCGCACCCGGGCGGCACCAGGGCCATCCGGAAGCCGAGCCGGGCCGCCTCGGCGAGCCGGCGGGGGACCGCGCCGACCCGGCGTACCTCCCCGGTCAGCCCGACCTCGCCGATCGCCACCAGGTGCGGCGCGATGGCCAGGTTGAGCCCGCCGGAGGCGACCGCCAGCGCGACCGCGAGGTCGGCGGCCGGCTCGACCACCCGGATGCCGCCGACGGTGGCCGCGAAGACCTCCCGGTCGTGCAGGGTCAGCCGTTCGGTACGGCGTTGCAGCACCGCCAGCACCATGGCCAGCCGGGCCCCGTCGAGCCCCGAGACGGTACGCCGGGGCGACCCGGCCACCGTCGCGCCGATCAGCGCCTGCACCTCGGTCAACAGCGCCCGCCGCCCCTCCATCGCCACGGTGACGCAGGTGCCCGGGACCGGCTCGGAGTATCGGGTGAGGAAGAGCCCGGACGGGTCGGCCAGGCTGCTGATGCCCCCCTCGTGCATTTCGAAGCAGCCGACCTCGTCGGCCGCGCCGAACCGGTTCTTGACCCCCCGGACCATCCGCAGCGAGGAGTGCTTGTCCCCCTCGAAGTGCAGCACCACGTCGACCAGGTGTTCCAGCACCCGGGGGCCGGCGACCTGACCGTCCTTGGTGACGTGACCGACCAGCACGGTGGCGATGCCGCGCTCCTTGGCGACCGCGACCAGGGCGGCGGTGACGGCCCGTACCTGGGTGACCCCGCCCTGCACCCCCTCGGCGCCGGTGGTGGAGATGGTCTGCACCGAGTCGAGGACGAGCAGGCCCGGCTTGACCGCGTCGAGGTGCCCGAGCACGGCGCTCAGGTCGCTCTCGGCGGCCAGCCAGAGCTGTTCGTGCAGGGCACCCATCCGCTCGGCGCGCAACCGGACCTGGCTGACCGACTCCTCGCCGCTGACCACCAGCGACGGGCTGCCGGCGGTGGCCGCCCACTGCTGTGCCACGTCGAGCAGCAGGGTGGACTTGCCGACCCCCGGCTCGCCGGCCAGCAGGACCACCGCGCCGGGGACCAGGCCGCCGCCGAGGACCCGGTCGAGTTCGCTGACCCCGGTGGGGCGGGCGCGGGCCGGTGCGGCGCTGATCGTGGCGATCGGCCGGGCCGGCTCGGCCGGCATCCGGGAGCTGACCACCCGGCCGGAGACGACCGGCCCGGTGACGGTGGACTCGACCACCGAACCCCACTCGCCGCACTCCGGGCACCGCCCGACCCACTTGGGCGGCTGGTGGCCGCAGGCGTCGCACTCGTAGGCGGGGCGGGGCTCACGGGCGGCCCGGCCCCGGGACGCGCCGGAGCCGCTCCGGGCGGGGGTCGATCGGGAGGTGGTCACCCCAGGACGCTAACCCCCACCGGTGACGAAAACACCGCCGGCGTGGTGGTCACCACGCCGACGGTGTCGTCGGTGTCTTCTGGTCCGGCCGGTCAGCCGCCGTGGCCGGAGGTGCCCTCCTGGCCGCTCTCCTCGCCACCCTCGCGGTGCACGATCGGGGAGGGCCGGGCGGCCGGGCTCAGCGGCACGCCGACCGGGACCGGGGTGCTGACGGTACGGCCGTCGCCGAAGTCGAAGGTCAGGTTGACCTGCTGACCGGTGCGCAGCGCCTCGTTCAGCCCGACGAGCTGGAGGTGCTGGCCGTTCTGCACGTTGAGCTGCACGTAACCGAGGGCCGGGATCTCGATCCGGGCCGGCTGACCGGCCGGCGCGGACGGGCTGGCCGACGGCGACGCCCCCTCGGACGGGGAGGCGCCCTCCGACGGCGAAGTGCCCTCGGAGGGGGATGCCCCCTCGGCCGGGGAGGCACTGCCCGAGGGCGACGCGCTCTCGGACGGCGACGCGCTCTCCGACGGGGAGGCGGAGCCGGAGGGGCTGGCCGAGCCGGCGGCCCCGGTGAGCACGATCTGCCGGGCGCTGTCGGTGGTGACGGTGACGGTGACCGGGTCCCGGGTGTCGTTGTAGATCACGGCGTTGAGCGCGGCGTTCGCCCCGGCGGTGAGACCGTCCGCGCCCGGGTAGTCGACGTAGAGGCCACGCACCTTGTACGCGTTGTCCGGCGTCTGGACGTTGACCCCCTGGACCGACGGCTGCTTGTTGGCGGTCTCGGAAACCTGGCCCGCCCCGCAGCCCGTCGCCAGCAGGGCGGTCGCCCCCGCCAGGCCGGACAGCAGCAGGGTGGCCCGCCGGGAACCCCTGATCGAGCGCGTCACGTCGGTCCTCCTCGTCACGATCCCCACCCGGTGCGTGCCCCGGGCGTGGGGTGGTCATACCCGCGCAGACCGCGCTCCAGGGTAGTTGGGGCTGATCGAGGGCCGCACGCGGACCCGGTGCCGCCACCCGGGCGGGTGCCGGTCAGACCACCCGACCGCTCGCCACCAGCAGCAGCACATCGATCAGGGCCACCACCAGCACCGCCCGGAAGGCGGCCACCGAACGGCCGTCGCCCCGGGCGGTGACGCGGCGGCCCGCGTACCAGCCGGCGGTGGGCACCGCGACGGCCGCCGCCACCGCCGACCAGCCGACCCACGACGGTGGCCCGGGTGGCCCGAGGACGAGGGCGACGGTCGCGGCGAGCAGCAGCCCGGCGGCGGCCAGCCGGCTGCCGGTGGCACCGAGCCGGTGCGGCAGCCCGCGTACCCCCGTCCGGGCGTCGTCGGCCAGGTCGGGCAGCACGTTGGCGAAGTGCGCCCCCGCGCCCAGGCAGGCCGCCGCGACGACCAGCCAGACCGGCGGCGCGGGCGCCCCCGGCAGGGCGAGCACCACGAAGGCGGGCAGCGAGCCGAAGGAGACCGCGTACGGCAGCACCGAGACCGGGGTGGACTTCAGCGGCCAGTCGTAGAGCAGCGCCGAGACCAGGCCGACGGTGTAGCAGAGCGCGGCGACCGGGTTGGTGGTCAGCGCCAGCAGCGGGGTGGCGACCGCGGCCAGCACGGCGGCCACCACCACCGTCCGGCGGCCCACCGCCCCGGCGGCGACCGGCTTGTCGGTACGTCCCACCGTGGCGTCCCGCCCGGCGTCCACCGCGTCGTTGGTCCAGCCGACGGCGAGCTGGCTGGACAGCACGGTGAGCACCACGGCGACCGTCCCGGCCGGACGGTGACCGACGGCGACGGCGAGCAGCCCGGCCACCGTGGTCACGGCCAGGCCCGGTTCCGGATGACTCGCTTTGACCAGCCCTAACACCGTCCGCGACATAAGGGAAGTCTGGTCGTTACCGGCCGGTCGTGCCACGCTCGATGCCATGGGTGACGGTCCGGTGTCCAACGGTGTACGGGTGCTGCCCCCCAACGACCCCCGCCAGTACGACGACCTGGCCGGCGAGTGGTGGCGGCCCGACGGCGCGTTCGCGATGCTGCACTGGCTGGCCCGGGCCCGCGCCGCCCTGGTGCCACCGGCGTCCCGGCCCGACGCGGTCCTGGTCGACCTCGGCTGCGGCGCCGGGCTGATGGCCCCCCACCTGGCCGGCAAGGGTTACCGGCACGTGGGGGTGGACCTCACCCGGTCGGCGCTGGAGCAGGCGGCGGCGCACGGCGTCACCGCGCTGGCCGGTGACGCCACGGCGGTGCCGCTCGCCGACGGGTGCGCCGACGTGGTGGCGGCCGGCGAGGTGCTGGAGCACGTGCCCGACTGGCGGGCGGCGGTCGCCGAGGCGTGCCGGCTGCTGCGCCCCGGCGGGCTGCTCGTGCTGGACACCCTCAACGACACGGTGCTCGCCCGGCTGATCGCGGTGGAGTTGGGCGAACGGCTGCCCACCGTGCCCCGGGGCATCCACGACCCACGGTTGTTCGTGGACGACCGGGCCCTGGTCGTCGAGTGCGCCCGGCACGGCGTCGCCCTGCGGGTACGGGGTGTCCGGCCGGCGCTGCGGGCGACGCTGGGCTGGCTGGTGCGCCGTACCCGTGGGGGTGCCGCCCGCGACGCGCCCGACGGCGGGCCCGCGATCCGTCCGACCTGGTCGACGGCGGTGCTCTACCAGGGCCGGGGGGTCCGGCACGGGTAGCCGCCCCGGTTCGGGGTACCAGGAACACCCAGGAAGGGGACCTATGACTGTGGACGCACCGGCGGTGGCCCGCCGGTTGGCACCGAGGTTCGCCGCACGGGCCGCCGGGCACGACCGGGACGGCACGTTCCCGGTCGACGACTTCGCCGACCTGCGGGAGTCCGGGCTCTTCGGGCTGATGGTCCCGGCCGCGCTGGGCGGCGCGGAAGCCTCCTTCGCCCGGTACGCGGCGGTCGCCACCGAACTGGCCCGGGGCAACGGCGCGACCGCGCTGGTGTTCAACATGCACGCCTCGGTCACCGGCGCGCTCGGCGCGGTCACCGAGGAGTTGGCCGAGGCGCTGGGCGTACCGGACGAGGCGCTGGCCGCCCGGGACCGGCTGCTGCGCGCGGCGGCCGAGGGCGCCTGGTACGCGGTGGCGATGAGCGAACGCGGCGCCGGGGCCCGGTTGTCCCGGCTCAGCACGGTCTACGAACCGGTCGACGGCGGCTGGCGGATCAAGGGGAGCAAGACCTTCTGCTCCGGGGCCGGGCACGCCGACGGCTACCTGGTGGCCGCCCGCAGCGCCGCCGACCCCTCGCTGGTCTCCCAGTTCCTGGTGCCCGCCGGTGCGGGGGTGACCGTGGAGCCGACCTGGGACGCCCTGGGCATGCGGGCCACCTCGTCGCACGACCTGCACCTGGACGTGACGGTGCCGGCGGACCGGCTGCTCGGTGGCGTGGAGGGGCTGGCCCTGGTGGTCGCCCAGCTGATGCCGCACTGGCTGGTGGCCAGCTACGCCGCCGTCTACGTGGGGGTCGCCCGGGCGGCGGTGGACGCCGCCGCCGAGCACCTCACCGCGCGGGACCTCGGCGGCCTGCCGGCGGTGCGGGCCCGGCTCGGCCGGGCGGACGCGGCGGTGGCGGCGGCGGAGCTGGTGGTGGCCGAGGCGGCCCGCCGGGTCGACGACGCCCCCGGCGACGCCGGGACGAACCGGTGGGTGTGGCGGGCCAAGCTGCTCGCCGGCACCACGGCGGCGGAGGTGGCGGCGTCCATGCTGGAGGCGGCCGGGACGTCGGCGACCCGCCGGGGGCATCCGCTGGAACGGCTCTACCGGGACGCCCGCTGCGGCTCGCTGCATCCGGCGACCTCGGACGTGTGCGCCGACTGGCTCGGGGTGGCGGTGCTCGGGGGTGACCCGGACCGCGACGGAACGGCCCCTCGTTGGTGAGGGTGACGGGGGTCGGGGCGACCGCCGGACGGGCAGTGCGGACGAGAGGTGGGACAGATGGCCGTGCCGTTGATCGCGGGTCTGGGGGCGGCACACCCGCCCGGCGCCGCCCAGGACGAACTCTGGACGGGCTACTTCGCGAAGCACTTCTCGGGGGCCACCCGGGCGCTCGCCGAGCGGATCTTCGCCAACTCGGGGGTGTCCCACCGGCAGGCGGCGGTCAACCCGCTGCTGGAGGACGTCTCCGACTGGCCGACCGACCGGCGGATGCGGCGCTACCAGGTGGAGGCGCTGCCGCTGGGCAAGGAGGCGATCGGCCGGGCGTTGACCGCCGCCGGCCTGGACGCCGGTGACCTCGGGCTGTTCGTGGTCTGCTCCTGCACCGGTTACGCCACCCCCGGGCTGGACATCCTCCTCGCCCGCGACCTGGGCATGGCCCCGGACTGCCAGCGGATGTTCGTCGGGCACATGGGCTGTTACGCGGCCCTGCCGGGGTTGGGCGCGGCGGGTGACTTCGTGACCGCGCGAGACCGGCCGGCGCTGCTGCTCTGCGCCGAGCTGACCAGCCTGCACATCCAGCCGTCCTCGGCCCGGATGGACACCCAGCAGATCATCTCGCACGCCCTCTTCTCCGATGCCGCGGTCGCCACCGTGCTGGTCCCCGGGACCGGCACCACCGGCCGGGGGTACGCGCTGCGTGAGGTCGCCTCGGTGACCGACACCTCCACCGCCGACCACATGACCTGGGACGTCACCGACACCGGTTTCCGGATGGGCCTGTCGCCGAAGGTGCCGCAGGTGCTCTCGGCGCACGTCCGGGGGCTGGTGGACGACCTGCTGGCCCGGCACGGCACGACGGTCGCCGAGGTGGACGGCTGGGCGGTGCACCCGGGCGGGCCGCGCATCCTCAACGTGGTGGAGCGGGAACTGGCCCTGCCCGCCGACGCGCTGGCGGCCTCCCGGGCGGTGCTGGACGCGCACGGCAACTGTTCGTCGCCCACGGTGCTGCTGATCCTGGAGCGGCTGCTGCGGGCGGTGGCACCGCCCCGCCGGATCGTGCTGCTCGCCTTCGGCCCGGGACTGACCCTCTACGCCGCGCTCCTCGAACGCCGCTCCTGAGCCGCCCGCCGGTCCACCCGCCACCGCACCCCGGCCCGAAACCGGGTCCGGCCCGGAATCCGGCCGGCCCGGACCCGTCGCCGGCCGGTCGGGAGCGCTCGGAGTGAGGTAGACGACCTGGTCAGGGTGGGTGGGGTCGGCGCTGCGCCGAGCGCAGCCGTCGGCTGCTGGTTACCCTCGCCGGGTGGGGATCGAGAGGGGCGGCGGTGATCGGCTGCGCGGTGCGGTGCTGGCCGGCGCGGCCCTGCTCGCCCTGGTCGGGGGCGGCTGGTGGTGGTCGGCCACCGCCCCGGCGGTCGACCCGGTCGGCTCGGCGGCGACGGTGTCACCGCAGCCGTCGGTCGGCACGGAGGCGACCCGGCGGGTGGTGGTGATCGACGCCCGTACCGGGCGGCTGCTGAGCGCGACCGAGCTGCCCGGGACCTCCGGTGACCCGGACGTGGGGCTGCCGACGTTCACCGACACCACCTGGCGGGAGCGGATGACGCTGGTGTCCGGCCGGCCGCCGGTGCGCCGGGAGTCGGCCCCGGACGGCGCACGCCACCTGTTCCAGTACCGCTGCTCGGGCGACGGGACGCTGCTGATCTCGGTGCTGCACGACGATCCGCCGCAGCACCGGCGGACGGCCTGCGACGGCGAACTGGTCGCCTGGGAGTTGCGCGGCCCGGACGGTGGCACCCGGTTGGAGTTCTCGGTGGTGGGGCCGGGCTCGGTCGAGCTGGAGGCGCAGGTCGTCGCGGTGCCCTGAGCGACCCGGTCGGTCAGCCGGGTCCGCGACCCGGACCGGTCGGACGGGCCGGCGGCAGCGACACCCCGGCCGGGGTCAGCCGGCGAGCCGGATCAGGTCGCCCCGGTAGTCGGCGGCGGCACCCAGCTCGGGCAGCACCCGGACGACCGTGCCGGCCCGGTCCACCAGCAGTGCCGGGGCGGCACCGGCCTGGGCGGGCAGGTGCACCGCGGCGCGTAGTTCACCGGCGGGGTCGGCGAGGGCGCGGACCGGTCCGCCGACCGGTGGCGCGGGGGTGACCTCCCGTCCGGCGGCGACGCTGACCACCTGCACCCCGTCGGGGGCGGCGCTGGCGGCGGCGGCCACCTGCTCGGCGCAGGCGCAGCCGTCGACCAGGATGATCATCGCGGGCAGCAGGCCGCGCAGCGGGACCGGCCGCTGGTCGACGTCGACCAGGTCCAGCGCGGGCAGCGACCGCCCGACCAGCGGCACCGGCGTGCCCGTCTGCGGCAGGACGGTGGGTCGTTCGGTGCCCCGGGACGACCGGGGCCAGGTGACGGTCACCAACCCGACGGTGGTGGCGAGCACCGCCACCAGGAGCATCAGCAGGGGCAGGCCGAGCGGTGGCCGCCCGTCGGGGCGGGCGGTCAACCCCCACCGGCGTCGCCACCGGCCGGACCGGGCCTGCCGGCGCAGCTCACGGCGGAGCTGGGCGGCCTCGTCGGCGAGTGCGGACGCGTCGTCCGGCACCACCACCCGCCCCCACTCCGGTGGCAGGTCGGGCAGTCCGTCGGTCGGACCGTGTCCCTCGGCGTCGGGCATGCCCATCGGACCCCCCGGTAAGCGGTGCGGCGAGCGGTGTGTGGTACCCCTCCAGCGTCCCGCACGGACCCTCCTGCCGCTAGACCTGGGCGGCCGGGACGCCGCCGGGCTACCATGGGAGAAGCGCACAGCTGGAGAAATCCGCGCTCCGATCACCCGTACCGGGTTGTCATCCGCTGCTCACGGAGCGTGTTTGAACCACTGGTTTGGCCGCCTGTCAAGCCGAAGCAACGCCTCTCACAGGGCCCCTGAGCTGCGCCAACGGTCAGGACGGCAGCGGGACATTGGTGCCTGAGCGTGTTACCCTAGACACAGCGAAAGGGGTTTCGAACCTATGGTTTTCAGCGTCGGCGAGACCGTTGTTTACCCCCACCACGGGGCCGCACTCATCGAGGCAATCGAGACTCGGGTCATCAAGGGCGAACCCAAGCAGTACCTCGTCCTGAGGGTCGCGCAGGGTGACCTGACGGTCCGGGTGCCGGCCGAGAACGCCGAGATCGTGGGTGTGCGTGAGGTGGTCGGCGAAGAGGGCCTGGGAAAGGTCTTCGACGTGCTCCGTGCACCGCACACCGAAGAGCCGACCAACTGGTCGCGGCGTTACAAGGCGAATCTGGAGAAGCTGGCCTCCGGCAACCCGCTGAAGGTCGCCGAGGTCGTCCGCGACCTGTGGCGTCGGGAGCGGGAGCGGGGCCTGTCCGCGGGTGAGAAGCGCATGCTCGCCAAGGCCCGCGACATTCTCGTCGGCGAGGTCGCGCTGGCTGAGAAGAGCACCAAGGACGAGGCGGAGACGCTGCTCGACAAGGTCCTCACCGAGGCCTGATCCCACCGCATCGTCGTACCCACCCCGCAGCGAAGAATTCCCGAGGACCGCGACGTGACCGCGCAGCTCAATCCGCGCGGTGACGTCGCGGTCCTCGTTCCTGCGGCCGGTGCCGGCGTACGTCTCGGACCGGGCGGTCCCAAGGCGCTCCGGCTCCTCGGCGGCGAGCCCCTGCTGGTGCACGTGGTACGCCGGATCGCCGCCGCCCCGTCGGTGCACACCGTCGTCGTCGCCGCCCCGGCCGCCGGGGTCGACGCCGTCCGGCAGCTGCTGACCCCGGTCGCCCCGGTCCTGGTGGTGGCGGGCGGTGCCGAACGCCAGGCGTCGGTGGCGAACGCGCTGGCGGCGGTGCCACCCGGCCCCGGCATCGTGCTGGTGCACGACGCCGCCCGGGCGCTCACCCCGCCCGCACTCGTCGAGGCGGTGGCGGCGGCCGTCCGGGCCGGCCACGACGCGGTGGTCCCGGTGCTCCCCGTCAGCGACACGATCAAGCGGGTGGACGCTGCCGGCGTCGTCCTCGCCACCGTCGACCGGTCCGCCCTGCGGGCCGTGCAGACCCCGCAGGGTTTCCGCCGGGAGGTGCTCGCCGCCGCGCACGCCGCCGCCGGTGACCCGCTCACCGACGACGCCGGCCTGGTCGAGCAGCAGGGGGTGCCGGTGTTCTGCGTCCCCGGCTCGGAGTACGCGCTGAAGGTCACCCGCCCGTTCGACCTGACCCTGGCCGAGCACCTGCTGGCCGCCGGGCACTGACGCGTACCCTCGATCCATGATCGTTCCCAGGGTCGCCGTCGGCACCGACATCCACGCCTTCGCGGCCGGCCGGCCGTGCTGGCTGGCTGGCCTGCACTGGCCGGGCGAGGACGGCCTGGCCGGACACTCCGACGCCGACGTGGTCGCCCACGCCGCCTGCAACGCGCTGCTCTCCGCCGCCGGGCTCGGTGATCTCGGGGCGAACTTCGGGGTGGACCAGCCGGAGTGGGCCGCCGCCTCCGGGGTCACGCTGCTCACCGAGTCCGCCCGCCGGGTCCGCGCGGCCGGGTACGCGATCGGCAACGTCTCGGTGCAGGTCGTCGGCAACCGGCCCCGGATCGGGCCGCGTCGCGACGAGGCGCAGCAGGTGCTCTCCGCAGCGGTCGGCGCACCGGTCACCGTCACCGCCGCCACCAGCGACGGCCTCGGTTTCACCGGGCGGGGCGAGGGCCTCGCCGGCATCGCGGTGGCCCTGGTCTACGACGCGTCGGCCGGGTAGGGCCGCGATGACCGACGACGAGTCGCCCCTGGACGGCTACCGGCAGCGGGCCCAGCTGCTGGCCGAGTTGGGCCGCCACGACGAGGCCACCGAGGAACTGGGCTTCGCGCTGGCCCTGGCCCCCACCGACCCGGCCGCGCTGACGCTGCTGGCCCGGCTGCACCTCGCCGCCGGCCGCCCCGGCGAGGCGCTCGCCGCCGCCGACGCGGCGATCACCCCACCCCGCCCCGGCGCCCCGCCGCTCCCCGCCCCGCCGCACCCGGCTGTGCCCCCGGAGCCGCCCACTCCCCCGGGATCGACTGTGCCCCCGGGATCGACTGTGCCTCCAGGGTCGCCGGTGCCGCCGGGAGCGGCGGTCGGCGGGGCGACCCCGGGCGCGGCGGGGTCGCCCTCGACGTCCCCGGACGTCGCCGGACCTCCGGCACCCCCGGGGGCGTCGGCGGCACCCGGATCACCGGCTGTGCCGTACCCGGCCGACCCGTCGGGTGCGCCGGCACCGGCCGGCCCTCCGGGACCATGGGCAGCGCCGGAACAGGCGGGCCCGCCGACGCCGCCCGGCCCGCCCGGATCGCCGCCGGAGTGGCCCGCACCGCCGGTCGACCCCGGCCGGCCGGGGACGCCCGCCTTCTCCGGCCCGGCCGGCGTGCCCGGCCCCTCCGGCCCCTCCGGCCCCTCCGGCCCCTCCGGCCCCTCCGGCCCCTCCGGCCCCTCCGGCCCCTCCGGCCCGGCCGGGGGAGCCGGTGCAGCTGGCACGGCCGGGGCGAGGGTGCCGACCGCCGCGCTGGTCGTCCGGGCGATCGCCCTCGCCGACCTGGGGGAGTACGCCGAGTCGGCGCGTACCGCCGATCGGATCCTGGCGGCCGGGCCGGGTGACGCGTACGCACAGCGGAGCGCCGCGGCGATCCTGGCCGAGGCGCGCAACGGCCAGCCGGCGCTGAACGCGGCCTGGCGCGGGGTGGAGTTGGCCCCCGAGGAGCCGCAGGCGCACCTGGTGCTGGCCCTGGTCGCCGGCCGGCTGGAGCTGTTCGACCTGGCCGAGCGGGCCTACCGGGAGGCGCTGCGGCTCGACCCGGAGCTGGCCGAGGCGCGGCACGACCCGGGGGTGCTGCGGCTGGAGCGGCGGCGCTGGGTGCTGGCGCTGGAACAGGTGGCCGCGTTGGCGCCGGTGCAGCCGGCCCGGGCCGAGAAACTGCCGCTCTGGGCCGGACTGCGCCGGCTCGTCCTGATCGGCAGCGGCTGGTCGCTGGTCGCCAGCCTGCTGCTCGCGTTCCTGGCGGCGGGTGGGGCGGGGGCGGGCCGGGTGGTGGCGGTGCTGGCGGCGGCCGGTGGCGCGCTGCTGGCCTGGCGGCTGTCCCGGCAGGTGCCCGAGCTGGGCCGGGTGGTCCTGCCGGCGCTGCGCCGGGAGGACCGGGCGTTGGCGTTCGCCGTGTACGCCGTCCCGGCCGGCCCGGCCCTGCTGCTGCTGTTCGCCCTGGTGGGCAGCCCGTGGCCGCTGGTGCTCGCGATCGCCGTCGCGGTGCCGTCGACCCTGATCGCCGCCACCCGCGCGGGCGTCTCCTAGCCTCCGGGCCGGTGGCCGGGTGTGTCAGGGGTGGCGGGACCAGGTCCAGGCGTAGCCCGGGTCCTCGCACTCGACGGCGGCGTCGCAGAGGTCGAGGGGGCGGAAGGTGTCGACCATGACGGCCAGCTCGTCGAAGAAGTCGACGCCGATCGAGCGTTCCGCCGCGCCGGGCTGCGGGCCGTGGGTGAAGCCGGACGGGTGCAGCGAGATCGAGCCCTGCCCGATGCCGGAGCCGCGCCGGGCCTCGTAGTTGCCGCCGGTGTAGAAGAGCATCTCGTCGGAGTCGACGTTGTGGTGGTGGTACGGCACCGGGATGGCGTCCGGGTGGTAGTCGACCTTGCGGGGCACGAACGAGCAGATCACGAAGTTGGGGCCCTGGAAGGTCTGGTGCACCGGTGGCGGCTGGTGCAGGCGGCCGGTGATCGGCTCGAAGTCGTGGATGGAGAACGCCCACGGGTACTGGTGCCCGTCCCAGCCGACCACGTCGAACGGGTGGTGGGCGTAGACGTGCCGGGTCCAGGCGGTGCCGGTGGCCCGGGACCGGTGGCGGACCAGCACCTCGACGTCGGTGCCGTCGACGAGCAGGGGCGCGTCCGGCCCCCGGACGTCCCGCTCGCAGTAGGGGGAGTGCTCCAGGAACTGGCCGCGTACGGACAGGTAGCGCTTGGGTGGGCCGATGTGCCCGGTGGCCTCGATGGTCAGCAGCCGGACCGGGGTGTCACCGGTGGGGACCAGCCGGTGGACCGTCGAGGTGGGGATCACCGCGTAGTCGCCGGCGACCAGGTCGAGCGCGCCGAAGGTGGACTCCAGCCGCAGCGTGCCCGCCTCGACGTAGAGGCACTCGTCGCCGGTGGCGTTGCGGTAAAGCGGGGACGGCCGGTCGGCCAGCACGTACCCGATCCGGACGTCGTCGTTGGCGAGCAGCTGACGCCGGCCGAGCACCGGGTCGGCCCCCGCGCCGTCGAGCTTGTGGGTCTGCAGGTGGCGCGGCTTGAGCGGGTGGTTCGGCAGCCGGGTGTACCCGGGCGGGGTGAACTCCTCGGCGGCGACGATCGCGGTCGGCGGGTGCCGGTGGTAGAGCAGGGACGAGTCGGCGGAGAACCCCTCCTGGCCCATCAGCTCCTCGGTGTAGAGGCTGCCGTCGGGCTGGCGGAACTGGGTGTGCCGCTTGCGGGGCACCTCGCCGACGCTGCGGTAGTACGGCATGTCGCCTCCCGTATTGTCCCGATATCCGGCCGGTGGCGTCCGATAACCGGACGTCGCTGTCCGTTCCTTGACAGCGTCCCGTAGATTCTTGTCTCGTGTCAACGCAGGTCCCCCGCCTCCTCGCCGGACTCGTCGACGACGCCGCCGTCTTCCCGCCCGGCAGCGCGTCGCTGCCCGACGCGATCGCGGCACACCGCGAACACCGCACCTCCTGGTACGCCGACCTGGTCGGCCCGCTGCTGGTGCCCGCCTCCGCCGTCGGCGAGCTGGACGGCCTGCCCGACGGCACGGTGACCGGGCTGATCGGCGACACCGGCGTCGCCGGGCTGCCCGCCGCGCTGGCCCGGCTCGCCACCGCCGGCATCACCGTCCGGCAGGTCGAGGTCGCCGTCGCCCGACGCGGCGAGGACCCCCAACCCGGCCTGGCCGCGCTGCGCGGCGTGCTCACCCGGCACCGTGACCTCGACTGGTACGCCGAACTGCCGCTGACCTTCGGGCTGACCGCCGCGCTGGACACCCTCGCCGAGGCCCGCGCGGCCGGCGAACCGGTCGCCGCGAAGTTCCGCACCGGCGGGCTGGCCGCCGAACTCTTCCCCACCCCCGTCGAACTGGCCGCGGTGATCTGCGCCTGCCGGGACAGGGCGCTGCCGTTCAAGCTGACCGCCGGGCTGCACCACGCGCTGCGCCAGATCGACCCGGAGACCGGCTTCACCCACCACGGCTTCGGCAACGTGCTGGCCGCCACCCTCGCCGCCGCAGGCGGTGCCGAGGTGGACGCCGTCGCCGCGCTGCTCGCCGACACCGATCCGCTGCGGGTGGTCGAGCCGGCCCGGGCGGCCCGGGACGACGACCGTCCGCTGTGGATCGGGTTCGGCTCGTGCAGCGTGCGGGAACCACTTACCGATCTGATCCGGCTGGGGCTGGTGAACGGGGGATTCGACCGATGAGCTGGGTGACGGGCGCGGACGGCTCGCCGTACGGGGTGACCAACCTGCCGTACGGGGTGTTCCGGCACGACGGGCGGCCACCCCGGATCGGCGTACGCGTCGCCGACCTGGTGTTCGACCTGGCGGCGGCGGAGGAGGCCGGGCTGGTGCTCGCCGCCGGGGCGTTGCGCCGGCCGACCCTCAACGACTTCATGGCGCTGGGCCGCCCGCAGTGGGCCTCGGTCCGGCAGCGCATCGTCGAGCTGCTCACCGACCCGGCGCACCGGGGGACCGTCGAGCCGCTGCTGCTGCCGCTGGCCGCGGTCGAGCTGCTGCTGCCGTTCGAGGTGGCCGACTACGTCGACTTCTACTCCTCCGAACACCACGCCGGCAACGTCGGGCAGATCTTCCGCCCCGGCCAGCCGCCGCTGCTGCCGAACTGGAAGCACCTGCCGATCGGCTACCACGGCCGGGCCGGCACGGTGGTGGTCTCCGGCACCCCGGTCGTCCGCCCGAGCGGGCAGCGCGCCACCGGCCAGGGCCCGACCGTCGGCCCGTCGGTACGCCTCGACATCGAGGCCGAGGTGGGCTTCGTGGTCGGCGTGCCGAGCGCGCTCGGCGACCGGGTGCCCACCGCCGACTTCGCCGACCACGTCTTCGGGGTGGTGCTGGTCAACGACTGGTCGGCCCGGGACATCCAGGCATGGGAGTACCAGCCGCTGGGGCCGTTCCTCGGCAAGTCCTTCGCCACCTCCGTCTCCGCCTGGGTGACCCCGCTGGACGCCCTGGCCGACGCGTTCGTGCCGGCCCCGCAGCAGGACCCGCCGGTGCAGGACTACCTGCGCCAGACCCCGCACCTGGGCCTCGACCTGCGGCTTGTGGTCGAGTGGAACGGTGAGCGGGTCACCGAGCCGCCGTTCGCCGGCATGTACTGGACCCCCGCCCAACAGTTGGCCCACCTCACCGTCAACGGCGCGTCCCTGCGTACCGGCGACCTGTACGCCTCGGGCACGGTCTCCGGCCCCGAACGCGGCCAGGTGGGCTCGTTCCTGGAACTGACCTGGGGCGGGGCCGAACCCGTCACCGTCGGCGGGGACACCCGCACGTTCCTCGCCGACGGCGACACCGTCACCCTGCGGGCCACCGCGCCCGGCCCGGACGGCTCCACCGTCGCCCTCGGCGAGGTCACCGGGCGCATCCTGCCCGCCCGCTGAGCCCGACGTCGGACGGTCGCACCCGCTGTCCGACCGCGCGACGCTCCTGCCGCGTTTCTCCCACCGGATTCCGCCGTACGCCCCGCGCCGCCGTCTCCCGTCGGCGGCGCGGGGCGCGTCGGCGTGGCACGTCCCAGTGGAGAGGGAGGTACGAGCATGAACGATCTCGTCGGCGCGGTGTGGCGCACCAGTAGCCGCTCGAACGACCAGGGGCTCTGTGTGGAGGTGGCGGACAACCTCGTCCGTACCCGGGCCGTGGTCGGGGTACGCGACTCCAAGGACCCGTCGGGCCCGGCCCTGGTCATCGGCCCACCGGGTTGGACGGCGTTCGTCGGCGCCGTCCGGCAGGGGGCCTTCCGCCCCTGACCCCCCCGTCACCGGCGTCCCACCCCGGGACGCCGGTGACGGAAATTTCACCGTACGGCCCCCCGTTGGTCGCTCACCCGCCGTACGGTGGACGACACGGGAGGTGCCATGTCGACGGTTGCGGTCACCGATGTCATCGAGGCGTCGGCCGTCGACGTGTGGGAACTCCTGACCGACCTGCCCGTCCGGGTCGACTGGCTCTGCACGGTCAGCGCCGCCGAGCTGCTCACCCCCGGGCCGTTCGGTCCGGGCACCGCGTGGCGGGAGACCCGTACCCGCCCGGACGGCGGCGACCAGGCGGAAGAGTTCCTCGTGCTGGCCGCCGAGCCACCGCACCGGCTGGTGCTCGCCTCCCCGGGCATCGGGGTGGACTACCGGATCACCTGGACCCTGCGCGCCGTGCACCGGCGTCGTCGCGCCTGCACCGCCGTCACGGTCGAACACCGGGCCCTGCCGACCGCCCCGTACGGGCGGGTGATGGCGCTGCTCTTCGGCGGCCTGGCCGCCCGGACGGTCGAGGGTGCGATCCGGCACGACCTGACCGCGCTGGCCGCCACCGTGCGCAGCACCGGCCGGGCCACCGCCGCCTGATCCGCGTCCGGGCACCGGCGACCCGCGGCCCAACTTCCTTCGCGCGACGCGACACGACCTGACCGGTCCCGAGGGGGGACGCCTGGGTAGGGTGCCGGGCGGAGGTGGGCATGGGATTCCCGAAGGGACGGCGACGACTCGTGGTCGCGGTCACCACGCTGCTCACCCTCGCGGCGGTCGCCGGCATCGGCTACCGGGTGCTCGCCCCCGCCGAGGTCGTCACGCCCGCCCGCGCCGCACCGCCGCCCGTCGGCACCCCGGCGATCGGGGTGGTGGGTCGGCTGCCGGTCGCGCCGCTGGTGGTGGCGGGGCGGCTGCGGGTCTACGCCGCCGAGCGTCAGCTCTACGCCGACCAGCCCGCCGACGGCCGCAACCGGGTCACCCCGTTCTGGTCGTACCGGCGCTGGCCGGCCACCCTCGACGGGGTGCTGGCGGCCGGTACGACGGTGCTCAGCCGCTGGTCGGACGGGAAGCTGGTCGCCCTGGACGCGCTCACCGGCACGGTCGCCTGGCGGGCCGACGGGCCGACGCCGTACGCCGTGGCCGCGGCCCGACGCACCGGGGCGGCCACCGTCTGGGACCCGCGCGGCATCTCCGTCGCCCCCGCCCCCGGGAGCCGGACGGTGCTGGTCGTCTCCGGCCGGGACGGTCTGCGCGGCTACGACCTCGCCGACGGGCGGGAGCTGTGGCGGGTCGACGGCGGTGGGGACTGCCGTACCGACCTGGGCACCACCGCCGCCGGGCAGGTCTTCTCCGTCGACTCCTGCGCCGGCCCGACGACGGTCGAGTTCCGCGCCGTCGCCACCGGCTCGGTGGACACCCGCTGGCGGCCCCCGGACGCACCCGAGCGGTTCACCGTCACCCCGGTCGGCTGCCTCACCCCCCGCTCGCAGTGCCGGGGGCTGCGTACCGACGGCGGTTCCGGTGGCCGGGGCTGGCAGGTCGGCCCGGGTGCGCCGATGGCCGCCCCCGCCCTGGACGCCGCCGACACCACCCTGGTCGGCGAGCTGGCCGTCGGCGACGACGGCGGGGTGCTCAAGGGCCGGGAGGCGCGCAGCGGCAAGGACCGCTGGCAGCGCGGTGACCTGGGGCCGGTGACGGTCCTCGCCACCGAGGCCGGCCGGCTCTACGTGCTGACCGAACGCCGGGAACTGGTCACCCTCGACCCGGTCACCGGCGCGCAGCGGTCCCGTTTCCCGATGACCCCCGGCCGGGACGGCATCGGCTGGAAACCCGGCCGGGCGTACGCGGCCGGCGGCTATGTCGCGGTGGAGCGGCTGCGGGAGCGCGCCGACCCGGACGACGACGACCAGGCGTACTTCCTGATGGCCGAGCCGGTGGTGCTCGCCGCGACCTGACCGGGCGTCCGGCCGCCCCGGCCGGTGGGCCGGGGTGGGGGCCGGGCGGTGGTTCAGGACAGGGCGGCCTCCGCCACGGCCAGGAAGGCGTCGTTCTCGGCCGGGGTGCCGATGGTGACCCGCACGCCGTCGCCGGGGAACGGGCGGACGATCACGCCGCGCGCCTCGCAGGCCCGGCCGAACTCCACGGACCGCTCGCCCAGCGGCAGCCAGACGAAGTTGGCCTGGCTGGACGGCACGTCGGGGACGAACTTGCGCAGCGCCGAGGTGACCCGCTCCCGTTCCGCCACGACCAGCGCGCAGCGGCGTTCGACCTCGTCGGCCTGGGCGAGCGCGGCCAGCGCCCCCGCCTGCGCCGCCATGCTGGTGGAGAACGGGGTGACCACCTTGCGCACCGCGGCGGCGACCTCCGGGGCGCCGACCAGCCAGCCGATCCGCAGCCCGGCCAGGCCCCACGCCTTGGACAGGGTGCGCAGCACCACCACGTTGGGCCGGTCGAGGTAGGTCAGGCCGTCGGGCACCTGCGGGTCGGTGACGAACTCCCGGTACGCCTCGTCGATGACGACCAGCACGTCGTCGCCGACGGCGTCGAGGAAGCGGTCCAGTTCCGGCTTGTGCACGGCCGTGCCGGTGGGGTTGTTGGGGTTGCAGACCAGCACCATCCGGGTCCGGTCGGTCACCGCCGCGGCCATCGCCGCCAGGTCGTGCCCGTGCCCGGCGTCGTTGGGCACCCGCACGCTGCTCGCGCCGCTGGTCGCCGCGATGATCGGGTACGCCTCGAACGAGCGCCACGAGTAGAGCAGCTCGTCGCCGGGCAGGCAGGTGGCCCGGACCAGGTGCTCGGCCAGCGCCACCGACCCGCAGCCGGTGGCGATCCGGTCCGGGTCCACGCCGTACCGCTCGGCGAGCGCGGCGCGCAGCGCCACCACGCCCATGTCCGGGTAGCGGTGCGAACCGGCGACCGCCTCGGTGACCGCCTCGACCACCCCGGGCAGCGGCCCGTACGGCACCTCGTTGCTGGCCAGCTTGATCGCCTCGGCCAGGCCCAGTTCGCGGGCCAGGTCGGCCGGGCTGCGTCCGGGGACGTAGTTCGGCAGGGCGTCCAGGTCGGCGCGGGTCAGTCGCAGCGGGGGCTGGTGCCGTCCGGTGTCGGTCATGGGGTGTCTCCCGGGGGCTCGGGGTCGGTGCGGTCGGTGGCGGTGCCGGGGTCGTCGGTGGGGGTGTCGGGGCGGTCGGTGCGTGGCACCTGCACCACGACCGTCTGGGCCCGCTTGTCGTGCAGCGCCTGCCGCAGCGGGTGGTCGAACAGCGCGGAGACCGCGTCGACGAACTGGAGCAGCAGGCCGAAGCCGCAGCAGAACCAGAGCAGGGTGGGCATGCCCATGGTGCTCCACCGCCGGGTGGCCCGGCCGAAGCCGAGCGGCTGGTCGGCGTCGACGGGCACCGCCCGGATGCGCAGCAGCCGCTTGCCGAGGGTCTGCCCGCCGGAGGCCATCGTCGGCACCTCGTAGGCGAACCAGAGCGCGGTCGCGATGACCAGGATGGCGATCTGGAGGCCGCTGGCCTGCTCACCGATGGTCGGCAGACCCTCCTGGGAGGAGTCGCCGGCCATCGCCCGACGGACCGCCTCGCGCAGGTAGGGTGCGGTCTCCTCGAAGTACCGCCAGACGAACCAGCCGTTGACCACCGCGTTGAGCGCGAAGACGACCCCGAAGTCGATCAGCCGGGCGAGCAGCCGGGCACCGTAGCCGGCCAGCGGCACGCCGTGCGGCCGGGGTTCCGGCGGACGCCCCGGCCAGGTCGGGTAGGGCCACCCGGGCGGCGGCCCGCCGGGCTGGCCCACCCCCGGCTGACCGGCCCAGGGCTGCCCTGCCGCCCCGGGCTGTCCTGCGCCCGGCTGGCCTGCCCCGGGTTGCCCGGCCCACGGCTGGCCGGCCCAGGGTGGGCCGGACGCGTCCGGCGTACCGGGAGTGGCCGGCGGGTGCGGGGCGGACGCCGTGGTGGCCCCGGCGGGGGAGGTCGGGGCGGGCGGCTCGGCGGCGGGCTCCGGCTCGGGCGGGGGCGGGCCGTCGGGTGGGGTGGCGTCGACGGGGATCGGGGCACCGATCCAGCCCTCGCCGTCCCACCACCGTCGGGTGGTCGGCTCGGCCGGGTCGACGTACCAACCTGGTTGTACGCTCACGGTCTCGCCCTGCGCTGTCCGGTGCGGTCGCTCTGCTGGCTCACCCGGCAACCTTAACGACGATGGTGCCGGCGAACTTGTCGTGGAGGCACTGCTGCCACGGCTTGTCCCAGAGCTGCCACAGCCCGTCGAGGTAGCTGAAGAGGGGAATCACCGCCCCGCCGATCTGGTAGGCGGCCCACCGCTTGGCCGCCGCCGTGCGGGTCAGCGTGGTGGCCGGGTCGAGCGGCACCACCTGGATCTTCATCGCCCGCTTGCCGATGGTCTGCCCGGTCTTGAACATCATCTCGACCTGGTAGACGTAGCTGAGGGCGAACGCCACCACGAAGATCACGCCCTGCAACACCAGCATCGGAATCAGGAAGTTGGTGAACGGGTCGGAGGTGGGCCGGCCGTTCGCGCCGGTGGTCAGGTCCGGCAGGACCATCTGGAAGAAGACGATGAAGGCCGGCACGATGAAGACCATGCTGGCCGCGGTGAGCACCGCCCCGTCGATGAGCAGGGCGAGCAGCCGGTCACCGAAGCTGGCCAACGGCAGCCCACGCGGCGACATCCCGGGCGGCGGCATGCCGGGGGCCGGCGGCGGGTACCCGGGCAGCCCGGCGTACGGGCCGGGCTGCCGGTACCCGCCGGGCGGGGCGGCGTAGGGGCCGGGTTGCGGCGGCACGGCGTACCCCTGCGGGTGTGGGCCGGCGGGCGGGGCGAAGCCGCCGGCGGCGGGCCTGGGCCCACCCGCCGGCGGTGTCGGGTAGCTCGGAGGTTGCGTCACGCGAGACAGTGTTACAAATTGCCGCGCGCTTCCTGCTCACGCTCGATGGCTTCGAACAGCGCCTTGAAGTTGCCCTTGCCGAAACCGAGCGAGCCGTGCCGCTCGATCAGCTCGAAGAAGACCGTCGGCCGGTCCTGCACGGGCTTGGTGAAGATCTGGAGCAGGTAGCCGTCCTCGTCCCGGTCGACCAGGATCTTGCGGGACTTCAGCTCCTCGATCGGCACCCGCACGTTGCCGATCCGGGCCCGCAGCTCCGGGTCGTCGTAGTACGAGTCGGGCGTGTCGAGGAACTCGACGCCGGCCGCCCGCATCGCGTCGACGCTGGCCAGGATGTCGTTGGTGGCGACCGCGATGTGCTGCGCGCCAGGGCCCTGGTAGAACTCCAGGTACTCGTCGATCTGCGACTTCTTGCGGGCCACCGCCGGCTCGTTGAGCGGGAACTTCACCTTCCGGGTGCCGCTGGCGACGACCTTGCTCATCAGTGCCGAGTAGTCGGTGGCGATGTCGTCGCCGATGAACTCCGCCATGTTGGAGAAGCCCATCACCCGCTTGTAGAACTCCACCCACTCGTCCATCCGGCCCAGCTCCACGTTGCCGACCACGTGGTCGACGGCCTGGAAGAAGCGCTTCGGCTGGAGGCCGGCGGCGATCATCGGCTGCCGGTCGACGATCGGGCCCCGGGCCACGAAGCCGGGCAGGAACGGGCCGCTGTAGCGGGACCGGTCGACCAGGCTGTGCCGGGTGTCGCCGTACGCGGCGATGGTGGCCAGCCGGACGGTGCCGTACGCGTCGGTCACGTCGTGCGGCTCGACCAGGCCGGTCGCGCCCTGGGCCACGGCGTGCGCGTACGCGGCGTCGACGTCCGGCACCTCCAGCGCGATGTCACTGACCCCGTCGGAGTGCTTCGCGACGTGGTCGGTGCCGGCCGCGTCGGGGCGGACCGCGCCGGTCAGCACGAACCGGGCCGAACCGCTGGTCAGCACGTACTCGGCGTGGTCCCGGTAGCCCTGCTCGGGCCCCCGGTAGGCCACGCAGGTCATGCCGAACGCGGTGGAGTAGTAGTGCGCGGCCTGCTTGGCGTTGCCGACCAGGAAGTGCACGTGGTCGAGGCCCTTGACCGGGAACGGGTCACGGGTGATGTCGTGGTCGACTGCGCCGACGAGCGTGTCGACGTCGATGTCCTCGGTCGACTGGGGTCGGTCGATCGCCTGGGTCACGGTGGCCTCCCTCGGTTGCGGCCGGCGTCGTGGGCCGGTGGTCCGTCAGCTCTTGCAGGCAGCATCGCGGGGGCCGGTCGACTGGGCAACACTCACGTTTTCCCCTGGTCAGGTTGCGCAATCGGTAGGGTGTCCAGCCATGAACGCTGGACAGGGTGTACAGCTCGACGAGCTGGACGGCAGGCTGGTCCAACTCCTCGCCGACGAACCCCGGATCGGGGTGCTGGAATGCTCCCGCCGGCTCGGGGTGGCCCGGGGCACCGTGCAGGCCCGGCTGGACAAGCTGGTCGACCGGGGGGTGATCGGCGGGTTCGGGCCGGAGATCCGCCCGGCGGCGATCGGGTTCGCGGTGACCAGCTTCGTCACCCTGGAGATCAGCCAGCGGCACGGCCACGACACGGTCACCGCCCACCTGGCGGCGATCCCCGAGGTGCTGGAGGCGCACACCATCACCGGGGCGAGTGACCTGCTCTGCCGGATCGTGGCCCGTTCCAACACCGACCTGCAACGGGTGATCGACCAGATCGTCTCGTCGGAGGCGATCCGCCGGGCCTCGACGATCATCGCGCTCGCCGAGCAGATCCCGTACCGCACGCTGCCGTTGCTGCGGTCCGCCGCCGGGTCGTGATCAATCCAATTGGGCTGATATAGCGGCATCCGAAGGCTCTGTTGGCGCTATACCGGCGATGTCGCGGCACGTCCGATCTGCCCGACGGATGCGCCGCCCGCCAGGGAGAAAGCGGGGCGACACTCCGGCGCGGGGGCTGGGCGGGGAGGTGATCGTCGCTACGGTGTCCGGTGTGAAGGGCCTTGGCGGGGTGCGGGGAGGGCTGCTGCTCGGGCTCGTCATCGTGATCGCGCTCGCCGTCACCGGAGTGTGGAACCCCTTCCCCGGGGTGTGGGACTGGGTCGACCGCAGCGAGCCGATCTCCGAACCGGACGTGCTGTGGCAGCAGCGGGTCGGCGGCACCCCGAAGAGCGTCACGATCGTCGGCGACACCGTCGTGGTCGAGCAGCGTACCCGCACGGAGGTGCGCAGCCTCGCCACCGGCGCGCCGCTGTGGGAACGCAAGGCGGACTGGTCGGCGGTGGCCGGCGGCGACCGCGACGCCGTCGTCGCCGTGGGCAAGCTCCTGGTCAAGGGGTACGAGGTGCTCGACCCCACCACCGGGGCGGTACGTCGACGCGACGGCGACGCGGTGGCCGTCTGGACGTACCGGAACATGCTGCTGGACGCCCGGTGCGTGGCCGCCACCGACTGCACGCTGAGCGCCTGGGACCCGCGCGGCACCAGCCCACTGTGGACGGCCTTCCTGCCCGGCGTCAGCAGCGGGCTGTTCGCCGACAACCCGGGACTGCTCGGCACCCGGCGGCTCACCGCGCAGCGGATCGACGAGGGGGTGGCCGGGCCGGAGGCGGTGCCGCCGCTGCTCGGCTTCCCCGTCGACGGCCGGGTGCACGTGGTGGACACCGCCACCGGCCGGGTGGTGCAGGACGTCGAACCGGGGCAGGACGAGCGGTTGTCGGTGGTCGGCGGCCGGATGCTCAAGATCCGCGCGGTGTCGGTCGACGGCAGCTGCCAGTACGCCGTCTCGGCCCGCGACCCGGCCACCGGGCAGGAGGTGTGGCGGCGCAGCGGGTTCAACCTGCGGACCGCCGACAGCGCCGGATGCGCGCAGCGGGAGGACCCGCAGGGGGCGCGCAGCGTGCTGATCGGCGTGGCCCCCGACGGGCGGGAGGCCGTCCTCGACGGCTACGACGGCCGGCTGCTCCTGGTGGACGCCGAGGGCGAGAAGCTGCTCGCCGTCGACGACAGGTACGCCCTGGTCCGCAGCGCCGACAGGGATTCGGTGATCGCCCGGGACCTGGGCACCGGCAAGGCCCGCTGGAACCGGCCGGCCGGTGCGAAGGCGGGCGCGGCGCTCACCCCGTACGCGGCGGTGCTGACCGGGGACAAGCCGAACCGGCTGGTCGCCGTCGACCCGCGTACCGGTCGGGAACTGGTGGTGTTGCGGACCAGCGCGAACGCGCTCGCCGTCGGGCCCAACGGGATGGTCGTCGGCGAGGGGCGGGAGATCGGGTACGTCCGGTTCGGCGCGGGTGCCGGTGCGCCCCCGCCCGCCGCGCCCCCGGCCGGGTCGGACGACGACGCCGGCCCCGGCCCGGGGCGGACCGGCGGCGCGCCGGAGCCCGAGAACAGCTGCGGGCCGAAACGGGAACTCTGCGCCAACGGCAACGGGTGAGAGCGGCGTCCCACGACCCACCCGGCGGGTGTCACCGATCGCCCGGTCTGCCCTAGGCTTTTCGGTCATGAGCAGTGCCGCCGCGTTCTCGTACGCCCCCTTGCTGCCGACCGGTCCGGATCAGACCGAATACCGCCTGGTCACCGACGAGGGCGTCGACGTCGTCCACGGCCCGGGGGGCCGCCGTTTCCTGACCGTGGAGCCGGCCGCGCTGACCGCGCTGACCGCCGAGGCGATGCACGACATCGCCCACTTCCTGCGCCCGGCGCACCTGGCCCAGCTCCGGTCGATCATCGACGATCCGGCGGCCTCGCCGAACGACCGGTTCGTCGCGCTGGACCTGCTGCGCAACGCCAACATCGCCGCCGGTGGCGTGCTGCCGATGTGCCAGGACACCGGCACCGCCATCGTGATGGGCAAGCGCGGCCGGCACGTGCTCACCGACGGCTCCGACGCCGAGGCGATCTCGCGCGGGGTCTACCAGGCGTACACGAAACTGAACCTGCGGTACTCGCAGCTCGCCCCGCTGACCATGTGGGACGAGCGGAACACCGGCAGCAACCTGCCCGCCCAGGTGGAGCTGTACGCCGAGGACCCGGACGGCCACCCGGACGCGTACAAGTTCCTGTTCATGGCCAAGGGCGGCGGCTCGGCCAACAAGTCGTACCTCTACCAGGAGACCAAGGCGCTGCTGAACCCGACCCGGATGATGCAGTTCCTGGAGGAGAAGCTGCGGCTGATCGGCACGTCGGCCTGCCCGCCGTACCACCTGGCGATCGTCATCGGCGGCACCTCCGCCGAGTACGCCCTCAAGACCGCCAAGTACGCCTCCGCGAAGTACCTCGACGCGCTGCCCACTTCGGGCTCGATGACCGCGCACGGCTTCCGTGACCTGGAGCTGGAGGCCGAGGTGCTGGAGCTGACCCGCAACTTCGGCATCGGCGCGCAGTTCGGCGGACGCTACTTCTGCCACGACGTACGGGTGGTCCGGCTGCCCCGGCACGGGGCGTCCTGCCCGGTGGCTATCGCCGTCTCCTGCTCGGCCGACCGGCAGGCGGTCGCCAAGATCACCCCGTCGGGGGTGTGGCTGGAGCGACTGGAGACCGACCCGGCGCGCTACCTGCCCGACGTCACCGACGAGACGCTCGACGCCGAGGAGGTCGTGCGCGTCGACCTCAACCGGCCGATGGACGAGATCCGGGCCGAGCTGTCGAAGTACCCGGTGAAGACCCGGCTGTCGCTGACCGGCCCGCTGGTCGTCGCCCGGGACATCGCCCACGCCAAGATCGCCGAGCGGCTCGACGCCGGTGAGCCGATGCCGCAATATCTGCGCGACCACGCCGTCTACTACGCCGGCCCGGCCAAGACCCCCGAGGGGTACGCCTCCGGCTCGTTCGGCCCGACCACCGCCGGCCGGATGGACGCGTACGTGGCGAAGTTCCAGGCGGCCGGCGGCTCCCAGGTGATGCTGGCCAAGGGGAACCGGTCCGGCCAGGTGACCCGCTCCTGCCAGCAGCACGGCGGGTTCTACCTCGGCTCGATCGGCGGCCCGGCGGCCCGGCTCGCCCAGGACTGCATCAAGCACGTCGAGGTCCTGGAGTACCCGGAGCTGGGCATGGAGGCGGTCTGGAAGATCGAGGTGGAGGACTTCCCGGCCTTCATCGTCGTCGACGACAAGGGCAACGACTTCTTCGCCGAGGTCACCAAGCCGGTGCTGACCGTGGGCCGCCGCTGAACAGCCAGTTCGCCACGCACACGCCTTAACATCGCTGGATGTTTCGACCGACGTACCCGATTCGCACTGCACGGCTCACCTTGCGCCCGGTCACGCTGGATGACCTCGATCATGTGTGCTCGTGGCAGCGCCGACCGGACGTCTTCCGCTGGACGCTCAGCGAGCCGCGTACTCGCGAGGAGTCGCGAACGTCGGTGATCGCCATGGCGGGTGAGGACGCGCTACGCGCTGAGGGAGACTGCTTGACTTTGGCTGTAGCCACCGACGCCGAGGTCATCGGGACGGTGGAGCTGGTCTGGCGCAGCCAGACCGACCGCACAGCTGAACTCGGGTACGTCTTCCATCCCGGCCATGGCGGGCGCGGGTTGGCTACGGAAGCCGCCACGGCGCTGATGGACTGGGGGTTCACCGAGTTCGGTCTGCACCGGATCTACGCCCGGTGTCACGGTCGCAATGCTGCGTCTGCCCGCCTGATGGCCCGACTCGGCATGCGTCAGGAGGCGCGCCACGTCGAAAGCTATCTGTTCAGGGGAGAGTGGGCCGACCAACTCGTCTTCGCCATCCTGGCCCGCGAATGGGCTACCACGGCATCCAGCCTTCATGACCAGCCGGACGGTGCCACCCCTCGCCCCCGAGCCGGCCGATCGTGATCTCGCGCTCACGCCCACCATGGGACCACCGCGTGGTGCCCGGCGTGGGCTGGCACGTCCCGGCCGGTGACCGGGGAGTCCTCACGCCTGAGCGATCTGTCCCACCTGAGCCGACGATCATCTGCGGGCCGGCGGTGAGCGGGGCAGGATGGGACGGGTGACGACTCCAGAGGCAGCGGGCTACCGGATCGAACGCGACTCGATGGGCGAGGTGGAGGTGCCCGCCGAGGCGTTGTGGCGGGCGCAGACCCAGCGCGCGGTGCAGAACTTCCCGATCTCGGGCCGGGGCATCGAACCGGCCCAGATCAAGGCGCTGGCCCAGATCAAGGGGGCCGCCGCGCTGGTCAACGGCGAGCTGGGGGTGATCGGCGCGGACGTCGCGGAGGCGATCGCCACCGCCGCCGCGCACGTGGCCGACGGCGGGTACGACGACCAGTTCCCGATCGACGTGTTCCAGACCGGCTCGGGCACCTCGTCGAACATGAACACCAACGAGGTGATCGCCACCCTGGCCACCCGGGAGTTGGGCCGGGACGTGCACCCGAACGACGACGTGAACGCCTCGCAGTCCAGCAACGACGTCTTCCCGTCCTCGATCCACCTGGCCGCCACCCAGTTCGTGGTGGAGGACCTGCTGCCGTCGCTGCGGCACCTGGCGGAGGCGTTGGAGGCGAAGGCGGCCGAGTTTGAGACGGTGGTCAAGGCGGGGCGTACCCACCTGATGGACGCCACGCCGGTCACCCTGGGGCAGGAGTTCGGCGGGTACGCCGCGCAGGTCCGCTACGGCGTCGAGCGGTTGGAGTCGGCGCTGCCCCGGCTGGCCGAGCTGCCGTTGGGCGGCACCGCCGTGGGCACCGGCATCAACACGCCGCTGGGCTTCGCCGGCAAGGTGATCGAGAAGCTGCGCGCCTCGACCGGGCTGCCGTTGACCGAGGCCCGCAACCACTTCGAGGCGCAGGGGGCGCGGGACGCGTTGGTCGAGACGTCCGGCCAGCTGCGTACCGTCGCGGTCGGGCTCTACAAGATCGCCAACGACGTACGGTGGATGGGGTCCGGCCCCCGGGCGGGCCTGCGGGAGCTGCGCATCCCCGACCTCCAGCCCGGCTCGTCGATCATGCCGGGCAAGGTGAACCCGGTGGTCGCCGAGGCGGTGCGGCAGGTCTGCGCGCAGGTGATCGGCAACGACGCGGCGGTCGCGTTCGCCGGCAGTCAGGGTGACTTCGAGCTGAACGTGATGCTCCCGGTGATGGGCCGCAACCTGCTCGAATCGATCAAGCTGCTCTCCGCGTCCAGCCGGCTCTTCGCCGACCGCCTGGTGGCCGGCCTGGTCGCGGACGCCGAGGTCTGCCTGGCGTACGCGGAAGGGTCGCCGTCGATCGTCACCCCGCTCAACCGCCACCTCGGGTACGACGAGGCCGCCTCGATCGCCAAGGAGGCGCTGGCGAAGCAGGTCAGCATCCGTGAGGTGGTGATCTCCCGGGGGCACGTCGACTCCGGCAAGCTCACCGAGACCCAGCTCGACGAGGCCCTCGACCTGCTCCGGATGACCCACCCCTGACCCGCCGCCCCGGCCCGCCCGGCTCGATCGACTCCTGTGGGCCGATGTAGCGGTGTCGGACCTGAGTCGATACCGCTACATCGGCCCACGGGAGTGGATCATTCGGGTGGGCGGGTGCGGGGGACCCAGGCGAGGAAGCGGGCGAAGAGGGCCGCCGGGTCGGGGCCGGTGTCGGGATGGAGCCGGTACAGGTCGGCGGCGGCGTCGTGCAGCACCGTACAGAGGTAGATGTTGAGCGCGACCCGATCGTGGGCGTACTCGGAGACGAGGGTGAGTCGGGCGGCCCCGCAGGGCCACGGCGCGGCGCACACCCGGCACAGCCAGAGCGGGCGCAGCGGCAGGTGCGGGCGCGGATTCGTCGGGCCCGGCCCACCGCGGCCGCCCGGGTCGGGTGGCCCACCGGTGCGGCGCGGCCCGTCCGAACCGGCCGCCGCGCTCACCGGCGTCCCCGGTTGGCGCGCCACTCCTGGGCCAACGTGAGCCAACCGACCCGCCCCACCCGGGGAAACGACACGGTGGTGTCCTCCCACCCGGGCGGCGTCGGTCCGGTACCCGGCCCGCCGGCCGGGGACGCCGCCGCTCCCGTGGCCGGGTGGGCGGTCTTTCCGGTGGACGGGGGAACGGGCTGGGCGGGTTCGGCCGCTGCGGGGAGCCGGGCCGGTCGGAATCTGCGGGCAAGCCGGTGTCGCCAGGTGAGCCGGGGCATCGCGTCGCCTCCATGGTGGGTCGGCTGGTCGTCTCCCCCGGCGGTGGGACCGCCGGCCGGGGAGCGGGCTGTCCCACCGCGACACCGGCACGCCCGGAGGGAGGGCGGTCGATGTCGCACTTCACAGTCTGCTGATGAAACCACTACCGTGTGAAGGGTTGTTGTCGGCTTCCGGTCTTGTCCTGTGTTTGCGGCGTCCCTGGTCGGCGTGGTGTCGGAGTCGATCGTCGGCGCGGTGGAGGGCGACTGGAGATGACGGACGGGCGGATGACGGCGGCGGCCTTCCTCGTCGCCGAGCTACGGCGGGCGCGGACCCGGCGGGGCTGGAGCCAGGACGATCTCGCCAAGACGGTCAACTACTCGGCGTCGATGGTCAGCGCGATCGAGCTGGGCCAGCAGCCGCCCACCGCGAAGTACCTCGAACTGGTCGACAAGGCCCTCGACACCGGCGGCATCTTCAGCCGGATGCTCATCCAACTGGTCGCGCTCGACCGGGCGCAGGTGTGGCTTCGTGGTTGGCGCGCGATTCTCGCGGACGCGTGGGCACTGCGGTGGTTCGACCCGCTCCATGTCCCAGGGCTGCTCCAGACCGAGGCATACGCGCGAGCGGTCTTCGAGTCTGATCCGATGCTCGATCCGGAAGAGGTCGAGCGCCGGCTGGCCGACAGGATGGACAGCCAACAGACGCTCTACACCGAACGACCCCCACGTCTCGTGGCGGTCCTGGACGAGGCCGTCCTGCACCGGCGGGTCGGTGGCCGCAAGGTCATGTGTGACCAGGCTCTGCACCTCGCGCGCATCGCCACGGAGCATCCGCAAATCCGACTACACGTGGTCCCTTCGTCGGCCGACGAGTATCCGGGCCTGAACGGGCCGTTCATCCTGGCGAGTCTGCCGGGCGACGTTGAGTTGGCGTTTCTCGGCGGTCAGATCGGCGGGCAGGAACTGGACGATCCGGCTGACCTCCGGCGTCTTCAGCGCACCTGGGAAGCTACCCTCGGCGTGGCCTTGCCACCGCAGGAGTCGATCGAGCGGCTAAGGGAATTGTCTGAGTCATGGAGTTGACCGGGGCTTGTTGGCGAAAGAGCCGCCGGAGTGGTTCTAACGATCAATGTGTCGAGGTGGCGAATCTGGGCGGGGTGGTCGGGGTGCGGGACAGCAAGGACCCGGCGGGCCCGGTGCTCACCTTTCCGGCGTACTCCTGGCGGGTCTTCCTGGCCGCGCCGCCGCGCTGACGGGACCGGCCGGCGGCGGGATAACCGGTCGACCGGACGGTCGGCGGCCCGGCATGATCCGGGGCGTGACCGGCTCGGACGAGGTGCTGCTGACGACGGCCCGGCTGCGGCTGCGCCGCTTCACCGGCGACGACGTGCCGCGACTGGTCGAGTTGGACGGTGACCCGGAGGTGATGCGGTTTCTCACCGGCGGGCGGCCGACCCCGCCGGCCACCGTGCGGGACGAGCAGCTGCCCCGGATTCTCGCCGGCTACGACCGCTACCCGGGGCTGGGCCGGTGGGCGGCCGAGGATGCCGTCGGCGGCACCTTCCTGGGGTGGTTCGCGCTCGATCCGTCGGACGACGGTGCCGGGCCGGAGCTGGGTTACCGGCTGCGCCGGGCGGCCTGGGGGCGGGGCCTGGCCACCGAGGGCGCCCGCGCGCTGGTCGGGCACGCCTTCACCCTGGCGGGGGTACGCCGGGTGTGGGCGCAGACGATGGCGGTGAACGTGCGTTCCCGGGCGGTGCTGGCGAAGGCCGGCCTGCGGTACGTCCGTACCTTCCACCTCGACTGGGCCGATCCGATCGCCGGATCGGAGCACGGCGAGGTGGAGTACGAGCTGCTCAGGGGCGACTACCGGCCGCCTTCCGGGCCCGGTAGGCGTTGACCGCGACCCGGTTGCCGCAGCCGGCGTCGCAGAACCGGCGGGACCGGTTCCTGGACAGGTCCACCAGCACGTTGTCGCACTCCGGGTGGGCGCAGTGCCGCAGCCGCCCCAACTCGTCGCCCCGGACCAGGTCGGCGACGGCCATCGCCGCCTCGACGGCCATCCGGGTGGCCAGCGGGGCGTCCCGGGGCACCGCGTGCACGTGGTACGGCTCGTCGTCGTGCCGGATGAGCTGCGGCAGCGCCCGGCCCTCCCGGAGCAGGTCGTTGACCACGGTGACGACGGTGTCGGGGTCGTCGTCCCAGAGCCGGCGCAGCCGGGGGCGCAGGGCCCGGACGGCGCGCAGCTCGGCCTCGGTGCGTTCGTGCCGGCCGGTCCACCGGTTCGCGGCGACGAAGCGGTCCAGCGCGGCGATGTCGGCCAGCCCCTCGCCGTCCCGGCCTTCGGTGTTGACCAGTGCGGCGGCGGCGGTCAGCCCGCACTCCGTGTCATGGGCGAAAAGCAACTTGACCCCTGTCATCCTCGGCCGCTAGCGTCACCGGCGTAATGCTACTTTGCTGATGTCACGCCGGAGGAACCCGATGCCGCACCGATCCACCGCCGGCACCGGCCTGGCACTCGCCCTGCTCTCCGCCGTCACGTTCGCCACCTCCGGCACCTTCGCCCGGTCGTTGATCGAGGCCGGCTGGTCGGCCGAGGCCGTCGTGGTCGCCCGGGTCGGCCTGGCCGCCCTGGTGCTGGCCGTCCCCGCCGTGCTCGCGCTGCGCGGCCGGGCCGGGGTGCTACGCCGCAATCTCGGCCCGGTCACCGTCTTCGGCCTGCTCGGCGTCGCCACCGCCCAGGCCTGCTTCTTCAACGCCGTCCGCTACCTGCCGGTCGGGGTGGCCCTGCTGCTGGAATACCTCGGCATCATCCTCGTGGTCGGCTGGATGTGGCTGGTGCACGGGCAGCGCCCCCGCCGGCTCACCGTGGTCGGTTCGCTGGCCGCCCTGGTCGGGCTCGTGCTGGTGCTCGACCTGACCGGCACGGGCCGGCTCGACCCGGTCGGCGTGCTCTGGGGCCTCGGTGCGGCCGTCGGGCTGGCCGGCTACTTCGTCCTCGCCGCCCGGGTCGACGCCGACCTGCCCTCGGTCACCATGGCCAGCGGCGGGATGGCCGTCGGCGCGGCCGTGCTCGCCCTGCTCGGCCTGGTCGGGGTGCTGCCGCTGCGGGCCACCTTCGGCGCGGTCGACTTCGCCGGGCAGCGCACCAGCTGGCTCGTCCCGATCGTCGGGCTGTCGCTGGTCGCCGCCGTGGTGGCGTACCTGACCGGGATCGCCGCGACGCGCCTGCTCGGCGCCCGGCTGTCGTCGTTCGTCGGGCTGACCGAGGTGATGTTCGCGGTGCTCATCGCCTGGCTGGTGCTCGGCGAGCTACCGGTGCCCGTGCAGCTCGCCGGGGGTGTGCTGATCGTCGCCGGGGTGGCCCTGGTCCGCCTCGACGAGCTGCGCGCGGGCCGCACCGAACAGACGACGGTCCGGACGGACGAGCCGGCACTGACCTGAGCCGACGTGACGGCGGCCCGGCCGGCGCGGGCGGGTGCCGGCCCGGCCCGCGTGGCCGGGTGGGGCGAACGTGAGAGGGTGTCGGGCATGCTCAGCGTGGTGGTGTTCGACGCCGACGAGACCCTGATCGACCTGCGCCCGGCGGTCACCGGGGCCCTGGTGGCCGTACTGGAGGAGATGCGTCGCCGGACGCCGGTGGCGGCCGGGGTGACCTTCGCCGAGGTGGAGTCCGACTGGCAGGCGGTGTTCGGGTCGATGACCGCCGCGCCGGTGATGGAGATCCGCCGGGCCGCGCTCGCCCGGTCGCTCGACCGGGCCGGGCTGGCCGGTCAGCTCGACGAGTTCGCCGAACTCTTCTTCACCAGGCGCTACGCGCTCAGCCACCCCTACCCCGACGCCCTGCCGGCGTTGGCCGCGCTGCGGGCCGACTTCACCCTCGGCTACGCCACCAACGGCAACAGCCGCGCCGAACGCTGCGGCCTGCCCGGGGAGTTCGCCTTCGAGTTGTACGCCCACGAGGGCGGCCTGCCCAAGAAGCCCGACCCGGCGTTCTACGCGGCGATCGTCGCCGCCGCCGGGGTGCCGGCGGAGCGGATCGCGTACGTCGGCGACTCGATCGCCCACGACGTGCTCGGCCCCCAGCAGGCCGGGATGCTCGGCATCTGGCTCAACCGGCCCGGGCTCCCCCTCCCCGCCGGGGTACGCCCCGACGCGGAGGTGGGCACGCTCACCGACCTGCCGGCGGCGCTGCGCAGCCTGCAACCGACGAATGCCTGATGCGGGACCAATTCGGATTTGTATCTGGCGGAATCGTCGCCGGTGCTATGGGATGGCTGCCACGTCCCTCAACGAGAGGATCTGATGTGGTGAGCAAGCGCTTCACCGCCGGAGCCGTCGCGACCGCGGCGGCCCTGGCACTTACGGTGACCGGCCTGACCGTCCCGGCGAACGCCGGGCCGACCACCAGCCGGACGTTCACCGTGGTGGCCGAGGACGGCGTTTCGGCGGACGCGGCGATCGCCGCGATCCGTGCCGCCGGTGGCACCGTCGTGTCCCGTACGGACGACGTCGGTCTCTACCAGGTCACCAGCGACCGGGCCGACTTCGCCGGCCGGGTCACCGCCGCTTCCGCGCTGGTCGGCGCGGCCGAGCAGCGGGCCATCGGCCGCAAGCCCAAGCTGGACCGGGTCGCGCAGGAGAACCTGCTGACCGAGACCAGGAAGGCGGCCAAGGCGGCGGCCAACGCCAAGGGCAAGAAGCTGGACCCGCTCGACGACAAGCTCTGGGGCCTCACCATGATCGGGGCCGACAAGGCCCGCAAGGTCATGCCGGGCGACAAGCGGGTCACCGTCGGCATCCTGGACACCGGCGTCGACGCCAGCCAGCCCGACCTCGCGCCCAACTTCAACTGGGCGCTGTCGCGCAACTTCGCCCCGGACATCGCCGAGGTCGACGGCCCGTGCGAGGTGCCGAGCTGCCTCGACCCGGTCGGCACCGACGACGGCGGGCACGGCACCCACGTCGCCGGCACCATCGGCGCCGCCGCCAACGGCTTCGGCCTGTCCGGCGTGGCCCCGAACGTCTCGCTGGTGGAGCTCAAGGGCGGCCAGGACTCCGGGTACTTCTTCCTCAACCCGGTCGTCAACGCCCTGGTGCACGCCGGCAAGTCCGGCCTCGACGTGGTGAACATGTCGTTCTACGTCGACCCGTGGCTCTACAACTGCACCGCCAACCCGGCCGACTCGCCCGAGTCGCAGGCCGAGCAGCGCGCCGTCATCAAGGCGATGAAGCGGGCCCTGAACTTCGCCCACAACAAGGGCGTCACCCTGGTCGGCTCGCTCGGCAACAACCACGAGGACCTCGGCGCGCCGCGCACCGACGTGTCCAGCCCGGACTACGGCGCCGACCCGTACCCGCGCCCGATCGACAACGAGAGCTGCTGGGACTTCCCGGTGGAGGGCCCGCACGTGATCGGCGTGTCCGCCATCGGCCCGTCCGGCAAGAAGGCCGACTACTCCAACTACGGCACCGAGCAGATCTCGGTCGCCGCGCCGGGTGGCTGGTTCCGCGACGGCTTCGGCACCGACACCTACCGCACCGACGCCAACATGATCCTCTCGACGTACCCGAAGAAGGTGCTCCAGGAGGAGGGGTCGGTCGACGAGAACGGCAACGTCGTGCCGGGCTTCGAGAACTCGGTGTTCAAGCAGTGCACCACCGCCGGTGAGTGTGGCTACTACACCTACCTCCAGGGCACCTCGATGGCGTCGCCGCACGTCAGCGGGGTCGCCGCGCTGATCGTCAGCAAGTGGGGCAAGAAGGAGGGTAAGGACGGCTACGGCCTGGCACCGGCCAAGGTGGAGCAGCACCTCTACCGGACCGCCACCGAGCACGCCTGCCCGGAGCCGCGCCTGCAGAGCTACGCCAACGAGGGCCGGTCGACCGAGTTCGACGCGTACTGCGCCGGGTCGCTGAACTTCAACGGCTTCTACGGGTACGGCATCGTGGACGCCAACGCGGCGGTCCGCAGCCCGCTCAAGCCGAACGTCACCCCCTGACGCGCGGCACCCCGGCTGACGCCCGACACCTGGGCTGACGCTCGACGTTCCCAGGAGGGGCCCGGACGACGGAGGTCGTCCGGGCCCCTCCGCGTCCCGCCCTGGCCGGTCGTGGTCCGTCGATGATCGACTCAAGGGGGGCGATATTGCGGTGTCGGGGTGGGCGGGATACCGCAACATCGGCCCAAGGGAGTGGATCATCGGCGCCAACCCCGTTGGGCGAGGACGTCGCGCACCTCGCGGAGCACGGCGGGGAAGTCGTCCCGCAGGCGACGGCTGGTCACATGCAGCACGACCCAGCCGGCAGCGACCAACTGGTTGAGCCGGCGGCGGTCCCGGTGCATCTGGTCCGGGTCGGTGTGCCAGTGGCCGTCGTACTCCACCGCCACCCCGAACTCCGGCCACGCCAGATCGGGATGCAACACCAGACCGGACGGCAGCCGTACGGGATGCTGCGCGACGGGCCGGGGCAGGCCGGCCAGTACGAGCCGGACCCGCAGGTGCGACTCGGGTGGCGACTGTGCGGCCGGGTCGGCCAGGGCGAAGACCCGGCTGGCCCGTCGACCGCCCCGCCGGTCGGCGAACCGCTGCGCGATCTCGGCGAGCGCGGCCGGGCTGGTCAGGCCGCCACCGAGCAGTGCGTCGACGATCCCCACCGCGCGGACCGGCTCCAGCCACGCCGCTGTCTCCCAGGCGGCGAGCGCAGGAGACGACCGGGGCGGGCTGAGCGGCATCAGAGGCGGACCGAGCGTGGTGGCCGCAGGCAGCCCGGGTGGGACGGCTGCAGAGCGGTCGAGCCTGGTGGTCCCAGGGAGGTCGAGCCTGGTGGTCCGAGGGAGGTCGGGTCGGGTGGTCTGAGGGGGGTCGTGCCTGGCGGTCCCGGGGAGGTCGTGCCGGGTGGTCGCATGGAGGTCGGGCCGGGCGGTTCCGGGTAGGTCGGGTCGGGTGGTCGCCTGGAGGTCGGGCCGGGCGGTTCCGGGTAGGTCCAACCTGGCGGTTCCGGGGAGGTCGAGTGGGGTGGCTTCAGGGTGATGGTCGGACGGGGGCGGTCGCCGGGACCCGGCCGGTCCGCCGGGGTCGGCTACCGAGTGCACCCGGATACCACCCGGGGAGCCGAGCCGGACCCACCGGCGGAGCGGAGCCGGGCGCCACCGGGGGAGGTGACCGTGGTGGCTCCCTGGGAGCCGACCCGCGCCGCCCGGGGCACGAGCACGTGCACCTCGTCACCGAAGCCGGCGGCGTGCTCCACCCCGTGCAGGTACGCCGCCGACGGGCCGGCGATGACCGATCCGGCGGGCATCCGGAGGATGGCGGCGCGGCAGATCAGGGCGTGGTCCCGGTCGAGGCGGGCGTCGGCGTACACGTCGTGACCGAGGCGGAGCCAGGCTGCCCCGCGTAGTTGGTGTCGGGTGAGCAGGCCGCGCCGGATCGCGTCCGAGCCGCGGAACACCTGCCAGGCGAGGGCCTCCGGCCGATGCGGTTGAGGTGGCATGACACCAGCCTCGGGCCGCCTGGCCGTCCGGCGACACCCCTGTGGACAACCGCGCCCGCCCGCGCCCCCCGCCCCTGTGGACAAGCCCCCTCACACCGTGCCATGTGGTAAGGCGGCGCAACCGATCCGCCGCCCACGATCCAGCCGCCCCCTTCCGTCGCGCGGACAGGTGGGCGGCCGGCGATGGCGCGTCTTGATCGACTCACCTGGGCCGAAGTTGCGGGGTGCGACTCGGCGGGAGACCGCTACCAAGGCCCACGTGAGTCGATCATCCCCGGGGCCGGGAGGGTCAGGACAGGGCGGTGGCGATGGTCCGGGCGGCGGCGGTGACCTGCGGGCCGACCGTGTCGACCGGCAGCGGGGCCAGCGAGATCACCCCGACGCTCGCCTCCAGGCCGGGCACCCCGAGCACCGGCGCGGCCACCCCGTACGCCCCGGCCTGGAGTTCCCCGGCGGTGCTCACCGGGCCCGCGTGGCCGGCCCGCCCGGCGAGGACGGCCCGCCCGGCGGCCCCGCGTTCCAGCGGGTGCCGGGCCCCCGGCCGGTACGCCACGTGGAACGACGTCCAGCTCGGCTCGACCACGGCCAGGGCGACCCCCTCGCCGCCCTCCACCACGGTCAGGTGCGCGGTCGCCCCGGTCTGTTCGGCGAGCCGGCGCAGGGCGGGCAGGGCCCCCTCGGCCAGCAGCGGCTGGGCGCGTCGGGCCAGGTGCAGCACGCCGACGCCGAGGCGCAGCCGGCCGTCGCCGCCCCGACGCAGCATCCCGTGTCCGGTCAGCGCGCTCACCAGCCGGTAGACGGCGGCCCGGCCGATGCCGAGCCGGTGGGCGGCCTCGGTGATGGTCAATCCGGCCGACGCGTCGGCCACCAGGTGCAGCAGGCGCAGGCCCCGGTCCAGGGTCTGCGCCGTCTCGCCACCCGCAGGCACCTGGTTGCCCGGCTCGCCGGGGGCCGCCGTCGTCTCCACAGCAGGCAGCGTACGACCCGGCTCGGGCCGACCCGGGAAAGCACGGACAGCTACCCTGGTACGGTGACGCTACGCCTGTATGACACCGCCGCCCGATCGGTGCGGGACTTCGTTCCGCGGGAAACCGGCAAGGTGGGGGTCTACCTGTGTGGTCTCACCCTCCAGGCGCCGCCGCACATCGGTCACCTTCGCTCCGGCGTCAACTACGACGTGTTGCGGCGTTGGCTGTCGGCCGCCGGCTTCGAGGTCACCTTCATCCGCAACGTGACCGACATCGACGACAAGATCCTCGTCAAGGCGCAGGAGCAGGGCCGCCCGTTCTGGTCCATCGCGTACGCCAACGAGCTGGTCCTGGCCCGGTCCTACCGGGCGTTGAACGTGCTGCCGCCGACGTACGAGCCGAGGGCGACCGGGCACATCCCGGAGATGCACGAGCTGATCGCCCGGCTGATCGAAACCGGTCACGCCTACCCGGCCACCGACGGGTCCGGTGACGTCTACTTCGACGTGGCCTCCTGGCCGGCGTACGGGTCGCTGTCCGGCCAGTCGCCGGACGACATGCAGTCCGCCGGGGACGCCCCGGAGCGCGGCAAGCGGGACCCCCGGGACTTCGCGCTGTGGAAGGGCGTCAAGCCGGACGAGCCGGCCGACGCCTACTGGCCCTCCCCGTGGGGCCGGGGCCGTCCCGGCTGGCACATCGAGTGCTCGGCGATGTGCCTGCGTTACCTCGGCGCGGAGTTCGACATCCACGGCGGCGGGCTCGACCTGACCTTCCCGCACCACGAGAACGAGATCGCCCAGTCGCAGGCCGCCGGGCTGCCCTTCGCCCGCTGGTGGGTGCACCACGGGCTGCTCAGCATCGGCGGCGCCAAGATGGGCAAGTCGCTCGGCAACGCCCTCGACCTCGACTACGTCGACTCGCTCGGGGTGCGCCCGGTGGAGCTGCGCTACTACTACGCGGCGGCGCACTACCGGTCCCGGATCGACTACTCGGAGGACGCGCTGCGCGAGGCCGCGGTGGCGTACCGGCGGATCGAGGGGTTCGTCCAGCGGGCCGTGGAGCGGGTCGGCGCGGGGCAGCTCGGGGAACTGCCCGCCGGGTTCGTGGCCGCGATGGACGACGACCTGAACACCTCCGCCGCGCTCGCCGTCCTCCAGGCCACGCTGCGTGACGGCAACACCGCGTTGGCCGACGGCGACGATGTGACGGTCCGCACCACCCTCGCCGCCACCCGGGCGATGCTGGATATCCTCGGCGTCGACCCCCTCGACCCGGCCTGGACCGGCGGCGGGCGCGTCGACGACCTGCGGGGCGTGGTGGACTCCCTGGTCGCGCTGGCCCTGGAGCAGCGCGCGCAGGCCCGCAGCCGCAAGGACTGGACCGCTGCGGACGCCGTACGCGACCAGCTCAAACAGGCCGGCGTGGTGGTCGAGGACACCCCGCAGGGCCCCCGTTGGACTATTGGAGAGCAGGACTGATGGCCGGCAACTCGCAGCGCCGTGGCCGGCGACTGACGTCGAAGGCGGGTGCCCCCAAGGGCTCCGGCGGCAAGAACAAGGATTCCCTCGCGGGCCGGGGCAAGACCCTGCCCGCCGACGAGCGTCCCTGGCACAAGGCGTACTCGGGGACCGAGAAGCTGCCCCAGCGCACCGCCTGGAAGCAGGACAAGGAGCGCCGGGCGGCGGCCGAGGAGGGCCGCGCTCCCAAGATCGGCCAGCCGGGCACCAAGGACACCACCTGGGGCAGGGGCACCCGGGGCGTCGCCCCCGTCCGGGCCGGCGGTGGTGGCCGAGGCGGCGCGGCCGGCCGGGGTGGCACGGGCGCGGGCCGCGGTGGCCCCCGGGTCGCGCCGGGGCGCAAGTCGAACCCGTCGCGGGACAGCCCGGAGCTGCTGGTGGGCCGCAACCCGGTGCTGGAGTCGCTGCGTGCCCAGGTGCCGGCGACCGCCCTCTACACCGCGCAGGGCATCGACGCCGACGACCGGGTCAACGAGATCACCCGGACGGCCGCCGACCGGGGCATCGCCATCCTGGAGATCAGCCGGGCCGAGCTGGACCGGATGACCGGCGGTGTGCTGCACCAGGGTGTCGGTCTCCAGGTGCCGCCGTTCGCCTACGAACTGTTCGAGGACCTGCTGGCGGCCTCCCTGGAGCAGCCCGCCCCGCTGCTGGTCGCGCTGGACGGGGTGACCGACCCGCGCAACCTGGGTGCGGTGATCCGGTCGGCCGCCGCGTTCGGCGCGCAGGGTGTGTTCGTACCGGAGCGGCGGGCCGCCGGGATCACCGCGACCGCCTGGCGGACCAGTGCCGGCGCGGCGGCGCGGGTGCCGGTCGCCCAGGTCACCAACCTGACCCGGTCGTTGAAGGCGTGTCAGGACGCCGGTTTCATGGTGGTCGGCCTGGATGCCGACGGCGACACCGGCCTGTACGACCTGGAGGCCGCCGTCGGTCCGCTGGTCGTGGTGGTCGGCTCCGAGGGGCGCGGGCTGTCCCGGCTGGTCGGGGAGACCTGTGACCTGACCGTCAGCATCCCGATGATCTCGGACGTGGAGTCGTTGAACGCCAGCGTCGCCGCCGCCGTCACCCTCGCCGAGGTGGCCCGCCGCCGCGCCGTGGAGGGCTGACCGGCTGCCGGCGTCGGCAGGTGCCGGGAACGACGTACGACGAAAGGGGCGGCCCGCCGAAGCGGACCGCCCCTTTCGCAGGTGGATCAGATGCGGTGGCCGGTGGCCGCGTTGAAGACGTGGCTGCGGCCGGCGCGCGGCTTGACGAACACGGTGTCACCCATGTTCGGCATGTTCCGCCGGTCGGTGCGGACCACGAAACGCTCCTCGTGGCCCTCCAGCGCGGCGTGGCCGTAGACGTTGGCGTCCGAGCCGAGGTCCTCGACCAGCTCGACCACGACCGGCATGCCGCCCTCGGTCGGGCTGACCAGGTCGCAGTCCTCCGGGCGGAAACCGACGGTGACCCGGTTGTCGCCACCCTCGCTGCGGGCCGCCTCGACCTGCTCGCGGGTCAGCGGGATGTGCATCTCGGCGAAGGCCGCACCCCGCTCGTTGAGCGGCACGGTCTTGATGTTCATGGCGGGGGAGCCCATGAAGCCGGCGACGAACACGTTGGCCGGGGTGTCGTAGAGCGCCCGCGGGGTGTCCACCTGCTGGAGGACGCCGTCGAGCATGACCGCCACCCGGTGGCCCATGGTCATGGCCTCGACCTGGTCGTGGGTGACGTAGACCGTGGTGATGCCCAGCTTCGCCTGGAGCGAGGCGATCTGGGTACGGGTCTGCACGCGGAGCTTGGCGTCGAGGTTCGACAGCGGCTCGTCCATGAGGAAGACCTGCGGCTCGCGGACGATCGCCCGGCCCATCGCGACCCGCTGGCGCTGACCACCGGAGAGCGCCTTCGGCTTGCGGCTGAGGTACTCCTCCAGTTGGAGCAGGCCGGCCGCTTCCTTGACCCGCCGGTCGATCTCGGCCTTCGGGGTCTTGCGCAGCTTGAGGGCGAACGCCATGTTCTCGTACACCGACATGTGCGGGTAGAGGGCGTAGTTCTGGAAGACCATCGCGATGTCGCGGGCCTTCGGCGGGAGGTGGGTGACGTCCCGGTCGTCGATGTAGATCGCGCCGTCGTCGACGTCCTCCAGGCCGGCGAGCATCCGCAGGCTGGTGGACTTGCCGCAACCCGACGGGCCGACCAGGACGAGGAACTCCCCGTCGCCGATCTGGAGGTCGAGCTGGTTGACGGCGGGGCGTTCGGTGCCCGGGTAGATCCGGGACGCCTTCGCGTAGGTGACCGTAGCCATGGTGGTGCGCTTCCTTTCACCGGCAGGAACGTGCCGGACGATCCGAGTGAAGGAGCTGTCGGCACCCACGGTGCCGACCCCGCGGACCACATCCGGAGGGCAGCCGTGGCCGACCCCGGGTGTCATCCGTGTCACTGCACGGTAAACGGGATTTCCATCCCTGCCAAGACGGGATACACCGAGTGGGACGGACGGCATACGCATTTCGGTCAGGCGGGCACGGCCGGGCATCAATCCCCTCGCCTGACGGGGGTCCGGCGCGTCAATTCGTCGGCGGTGCGGGCGTGAGATTGACGTTTTCCATGCTCGGGGACCCTGCCGGCCGGGATTTCCCGACGTCAGTCGCTATGCTGACCTCGCACCACGCGCCCCTGTAGCTCAGCTGGCCAGAGCACTCGCCTTGTAAGCGAGATGTCGCCGGTTCGATCCCGGCCGGGGGCTCCAATTCCACAGCACGGCCGCCACTGGCGTTGCCGCTTGTCGATCCGTCGACAGCGGCCGGGCGTACGCTCCCGCCGCCGCTTGCGTGACCGACCGGTCACTTCCGGTATGCGGATCGAGCTGGTTGAGTGGGAGGACCCAGCGTCGGCACCGGCCGGCGGGCCACCGATCAGGGGCAGGAGTCGCTGCTGCTGCGGTGGGACGGCCCGCGCGTCACCGTGTTGACGAGATCACCCGGTCTGCTCGTGGCCGTCAACCGGGACGGCGTCCCGGTCGGCGACGGTTCCACGAGCACCGGCAACCGACCGTGGCGCTACCGGGACGGCCGGGTGGAGTGGCCGTCCCTGCCGCCGAACGGGATCGTCGGCTATGTCACGGCCGTCAACAGCCGAGGGACATCGTCGGCTACGGCGGTTACCTGGAGGAACCGGTGACCCTGCGCTGGCCGGTCGACCGGCCGGACACCGTCGAGGTTCTTGAGCCCGGCGGCATACCGGTGGCGGTCCTCGACGACGGCACCATCGTCGGTGAGGTCCCCGCCGAGGAGGACCGCTCGTCGCACGGTGCCGGGGCGCGTGGTGCCGCCGGGCGCGGGGTCACCCCGCCGCCCGTCGCCTGGGTGCGTCGTCCCGACGGGCGGATCGACCGGCTCACCGCGCCCGGGGCCGTGAAGTCGACGGTGCGGGCGGCCCGGGGGAACTGGGCGATCGGCCAGGTGGCCGACACGGCGGACGGCGAGTACAGGCAGATGGTGCGGTGGGACCTGCGCACCGGGGTAGCGACCCCGGTCAGGCCGGGACTGACCGCCATGACGGGCGTCAAAGCCGCCGGTGGCCTGCTCTCCGACTCGGTGGTCGATCACCTTGATCGCCGGGTTCCGCTGCGCAGTGCCGTCTCGGGCCCGGTGACCCGCGTCGTCCCCGAGGCGATCGCCGACAACGGTCTGGTCGTCGGCAGGGCCGCCGGCCCGCAGGTCTCCGGTGGAGCGGTTGCTGAGCCTTCCGGATCCCCGCAGGGCCCACCGGTCGCCGGTCGCGGCGGGACCCCGCCGGTCGGTCCGGCTGGGTAGCCTGGTCGGCGCGGAGCTAGGACGACGGGCGGGGGCCGATGAGTCGTGCGGTGGAGCAGTCGAACCGGGCCATGCTGCGGGCCCGGGACGCGATGGACCGGGCGTACGCCGAACCGCTGGACATCCCGGCGCTGGCCCGGATCGCGCTGGTGTCCGAGGCGCACTTCATCCGTACCTTCCGGGCCACCTTCGGCGAGACACCGCACCGCTACCTGCAACGACGTCGGGTGGAACGGGCGATGTCGATGCTGGTGGAGACCGGCCGGGACGTCACCGACATCTGTTTCGCCGTCGGGTTCAGCAGTCTCGGCTCGTTCAGCCGCACCTTCCGGCAGATCGTCGGCGAGTCACCGAGCGAGTACCGCAGCCGCCGGTCGGCCGGCGACACGACGGTGCCGAGCTGCTTCACCAAAGCCTGGACCAGGCCCAGCAGTTTTGGATAAGCAGCAGGTCAGGGGCCTGGCATAGCGTTCCGGGCATGACGATGAACGCGATCACCCGCTCCCAGATCTACGTCCTCGACCAGGACGAGGCGCTCGACTTCTACGTCGGCAAGCTGGGCTTCGAGGTCAACACCGACCAGGATCTGGGCTTCATGCGGTGGCTGACCGTCAACGTGCCCGGCGACCCGCAGCGCGAGGTGCTGCTGGAGAAGCCCGGCCCGCCCGCGCTGGACCCGGCGACCGCCGAGCAGGTCCGGGAGCTGCTGACCAAGGGCGCGATCGGCGGGTGGCTGAGCATCACCACCGACGACGCGCACAAGACGTACGAGGATCTGGTCGCCAAGGGCGTCGACATCACCGACGAGCCGACCGAGCGGCCGTACGGCATCGACTTCGGCATCCGTGACCCGTTCGGCAACCGGATCCGGATCGGCCAGATGTTCCCCCGGGCCTGACCCGGCGACGTCGGTATTGCGGGTGTGGGCGGCGTGGTCGCCGGGCTACCGTCGCCCGGTGACCACGCCGAGTTTTCCCGACCTGCCGAAGTGCGAGTTCGCCTTTCCCGGTCCGTTGCGTGACCAACTGGTCGCCGCCGTGCTCGGCGGGGCGAAGACCACCACCACGGGCCTGCTCCAGGACTACGAGCGTGACGGCGAGCCGTTGCCGGCGGTGGGTGACCGGGCGGTGGTGGTCGACTCCGCCGACCGCCCGGTCGCGGTGATCGAGGTGACCGGGGTGCGGGTGGTCCGGCTCGGGGACGTCGACCTCGACCACGCCCGCGACGAGGGGGAGGGGTACGACTCGGTGGCGGCCTGGCGGGCCGGCCACGAGGACTACTGGCACGGGTCGGACTACCTGGGCTGGCTGGGTGATCCCGGGTTCCGGGTGGACGACGACACCCTCGCCGTCGCCGAACGCTTCCGGGTGGTGCCGGGCGTCACCGGCTGACCCGGAGCCCGGGAGGGTGGTCAGCCGGCAGGCTGTTCCAGCTCGTCCCGGATGGTGAGGAAGTCCTCCTTGCGGTCCGGCTGCCTGGTGGCGGTCAGGAAGACCACCACCCCGGCGACCTCCGGATCGGCCCAGGCGCAGGCGGTGAGGTGGCCCTCGTCGGCGGTCCGTCCGCGCCCGCACCGGGCCTCGCCGCCGTATCTGCCGAACTCCACCGACCGGGGCTTCGGAATCCGGTACGGCTTGAGCAGCCGGGCCAGCGTGGCCTGCGGGTCGGCGACGGTGCCCGAGACGGCGCTCACCACGATCGTCTCCGGGGTGGGTCGACCCCGCCCGTAGACCCCCTCGACGGTGCTGGTGGCCGGGGTGGCCTCGCGGGTCAGCTCGTTGAGCCGGAACCGGGGCAGTCCGGCGGGCAGCGGCGTGCCCGAGCGGGGCAGCCCCAGCAGGGTGTCCGGGGTCCGTAACGTCCGCGCCACCGGTGTCGGGGTGGGCGGCGTCGGTCGTTCGACGTCGGCGACCGCGCACCCCGTGGCCAGGACGGTGGCGACGACCGCCGGCAGCACCGCGACCGGTCCGGGCCGGCGGCGCGGGCCGGCCGGGCGCGGGTCGTGCGGGTGGCCGGGACCGGCGGGTCGTCTCTTGGGCACAACGCTCCTCGCGGGATTCTCCAGCGGGTAGGTTATCCGACAGGTGTCACCCCGGATCGCCGTCCGGCCGGGCAGGCCGGGTGAGCCACGCCACCGGTCGACGCGACCGCTGGTCGGGTGCGGATCACGGTCAGCCGGTCGTGGTGGTCTTCAGCAGCAGGGCGGCGAGTTCCTGCGCGGCGGCCGGTGGTTGCGGGCCGGTCGGGCAGTCGGTCCAGTCGACCCGGCGTGCCCCGACGGTGAGCTGGTAGAGGTAGGTGTCGGCGCAGCCGTCGTCGGCTGGGCCGCCGGCGTCCGCGCGGGTGGCCGGGCCGGTGAGCGTCCGCAGCCGGTCGAGCGCCGTCGCGTCGAGCCGCCCGGTCCGCCGTGCGCCCGCCCGGTCGGTCGTCGTCCACCGGCCGTCGGGCTCGACGGTCACCGTGTCCCGGTTGCCGGCGAAGCCGCCGAAGCGGGTCAGGGTGACCCGGTCGACGCCGGTGGACCCGGCGTCCGGGGCGTCGGGGTCGTCCGGGCTGGCCCCGGCCCCGGTCGGGGTGCTACCGGTGGGGGTGGGCGCGGTCGTGGCCGCTGGTGGCGCGGGGGTTCCCGGCTCGGCCGCTGAGCAGCCGGTCAGTAGCGCGGCGGCGGCCGTGACGGCCGCCAGGACCAGGGCGGATGATCTCATGCCGATCGGACGCGCATCGACGTCAATCGGTTCCCCCGGTGAGAACCGTCCTCCGTTCGGCCAGTGTCGTGTCATGGAACCGCGCCACCCCTTCTCTTTTCCCGGATGTATCGCTATATCTACATGCGTGACTACCCCCGTCACATCTTTCCCTTGCCAGGAGGGCACGTGAAAAGACCCCTCGCCGCCGTCAGCGCAGCTCTGCTCACCAGCGGAATGCTGACCTGCGTCGCCACCGCAGCGCACGCGGCTCCCCCCGCCCCCGCCCCCGATGCCGCCCCCGCCGCCCGCGCCGAGAGCCTGCTGCGCAGCAACCCGGGCGCGGTCCAGGGCACCAGCGCGGAGGCGTACCAGGCGGTCCGCACCAAGGTCGATGCCAACGGCGCCGCGCACACCCGCTACACCCGTACCTACCAGGGGCTGCGGGTGTACGGCGGTGACTTCGTCATCCACACCGCGCCCAACGGCACCCTCGCCGGCACCTCGGTCGGCCTGGCCGCCCCGCTGACCCTCGGCACCACCGCCAAGATCAGCCCGGCGGCGGCCGGCGCGACGGCCCGCAAGGCGTTCTCCGGCACGATCACCGAGGTGGGTACGCCGGAACTCTTCGTCGACGCCACCTCCGGCAAGGGTCGGCTCGCCTGGGAGACCGTGCTGTCCGGCTGGAAGGCCGACCAGCAGACCCCGTCGAAGCTGCACGTGATCACCGACGCCGTCACCGGCCGGGTCATCGGCGCGCACGACGAGATCGAGTCGGTGGTCGGCAGCGGGCAGGGCATCTACACCGGCTCGGTCAGCATCGACACCACGCTCTCCGGCAGCACCTACCAGATGATCGACCCGTCGCACGGCAACGGCCGCACCTGCGACATGAACAACGGCACCACCACCTGCACCACGTTCACCGACGCCGACAACGCCTGGGGCGACGGCACCAACGCCAACCGGCAGTCCGCCGGCGTCGACGCCCACTTCGGCGCGGCCAAGACGTTCGACTACTTCAAGAACGTGCACGGCCGCAACGGCATCTTCGGCAACGGCGCGGGCGTGCCGAGCCGGGTGCACTACGGCCGCAACTACATCAACGCCTTCTGGGACGGCGCCCAGATGACCTACGGCGACGGCGCCAGCAACTCCCGGCCGCTGGTCTCCCTCGACGTGGCCGGCCACGAGATGAGCCACGGCGTCACCGAGGCCGTCTCCGGCCTGGTCTACTCCGGCGAGTCGGGCGGCCTCAACGAGTCCACCAGCGACATCTTCGGCAACATGGTCGAGTTCTACGCCGCCGCGCCGAGCGACCCGGGCGACTACCAGGTCGGCGAGAAGATCAACATCAACGGCAACGGCACCCCGCTGCGCTACATGTACAACCCGTCGCTGGACGGCTCGTCCGACTCCTGCTGGACCACCAGCACCAAGAACAAGGACGTGCACTACTCCTCCGGCGTCGGCAACCACTTCTTCTTCAACCTCGCCGAGGGCACCGGCGCGACGTCGTACGGCACCTCGCCGGTCTGCGGCTCCGCCCCGGCGGTCACCGGCATCGGCCGGGAGAAGGCCGAGAAGATCTGGTTCCGCGCCCTGGACGTGTACTTCACCTCCAACACGTCGTACGTCAACACCAGCACCCCGGCCAACACCGCCCGCGCGTACAGCCTCAAGGCGGCGACCGACCTGTACGGCAGCTGCTCCACCGAGTACAAGGCCGTCCAGGCGGCGTGGACCGCGGTGGCCGTCTCCGGCAGCGACGCCCCCTGCTCCTCGACCGGTAACGACTTCTCCGTCACGCTCTCCCCGACCTCCGGCTCGGTGACCGCGGGCGGTTCGGTCGCCACCACCGTCACCACCGCGACCACCAGCGGCACCGCGCAGACCGTGACGTTCTCCGCGTCCGGCCTGCCGACCGGCGCGACCGCGACGTTCAGCCCCGCCTCGGTGACCTCGGGCGCCGCGTCGACCCTGACCATCGCCACCTCGGCCGGCACCCCGGCCGGCAGCTACACGGTGACGGTCACCGGCACCGGCGCGGTGGCCCACTCGGCCAGCTACGCGCTGACCGTGAGCAGCGTCGGTGGCAGCTGCACCGCCGGCCAGCTGCTGGGCAACCCCGGCTTCGAGTCCGGCAACACGGTCTGGTCGGCCAGCACGGGCGTCATCGGGCAGAACGGCGCCAGCCAGCCCACCCACGGGGGCACCTGGAACGCCTGGCTGGGCGGCACCGGTGGCACCCTGACCGAGACGCTCTCCCAGTCGGTGAGCCTGCCGGCCGGCTGCGCGACGTACAACTTCAGCTTCTGGCTGCACATCGACTCGCGGGAGGTCACCACGACCACCGCGTACGACAAGCTGACCGTGCAGGTGCTGAACTCCTCCGGCACCGTGCTGGCGACCCTGGCGACCTACTCGAACCTGAACAAGGCCACCGGGTACACCCAGCGTTCGTTCTCGCTGGCCGCGTACGCCGGCCAGAGCGTGACCCTGAAGTTCACCGGCACCGAGGACGCCTCGCTGCGGACGTCCTTCGTGGTCGACGACACCGCGCTCGACGTGTCCTGACCTGACCCCTGCGTCGGTGGGCCCGGCGGCCACCCCTCCCGGGTGGTCGTCGGGCCCGCGCCGTTATGGTCGCCGCACCGGTGACACGACGAGAGGGGTGCGACGGTGTCGGACGCGGAGTTGACCGTCGGGGTGACCGGCGCGGTGGCGACGGTGACGATCCGTAACCCCGGCCGGCGCAACGCGATGACGCCGGCCATGTGGCGGCGGCTGCCCGTGCTGCTGGACGGGCTGGAGGCCGACCCGGCCGTGCGCGCCCTGGTGCTCACCGGCGCCGACGGGGCGTTCTGCGCCGGTGCCGATCTCGGTGACCTCGACGAACTGCTGGACGCGAACGGGGACGCGGGCATCGCGGTCGCCGCCGAGGAACGGTTGGCCGCGTTCGCCAAGCCCACCGTCGCGGCGGTGCAGGGCCCCTGCGTCGGCGGTGGCTGCCTGCTCGCGGTCGCCTGCGACCTGCGGATCGCCGCCCCGGACGCCCGGTTCGGGGTGCCGCCGGCCCGGCTCGGGCTGGTCTACCCGGCACCGGCCACCCGGCGGCTGACCCGGCTCGTCGGCCCGTCCACGGCCAAGTTCCTGATCTTCACCGCCGAACTGATCGACGCCGAACGGGCGCTGCGGGTCGGCCTGGCCGACGAGGTGGTCGACGACCTGCCCGGCCGGGTCTCCGCGATCACCGCCGCCATCGCCGCCCGCTCCCAGCTCAGCATCGCCGCCGCCAAGGAGATCATCGACGACCGGGCCGGGCCGGCCCGGATCGCCTGGTGGCACCGGAAGGTGCAGGACAGCGGCGAGGCCCGCGAGGGGGTCGCCGCCCACCACGAACGGCGTCCGCCCGACTTTCCCTGGTCCCCGTCCGGTGGTCAGTGACCCGGCCGCACCGGCGGTGACGTAGCGGTATCCGAGCCAGCGGATACCGCTACCTCGGCGACAGTGAGTCGATCATGAGGGCGGTGGGGCCGGCGGGCGTCGCACCGGGCGTACCCGACGCGACCCCCTGTGCCCGCCGGCCGGTCCGGTCACCGCCCGGCGAGGCTCGCCCAACTCGGCGTCGCCGGTTCCCGCCGCAGCGGCATGTCCGCCTCGGCCGGGGTCCGGTCACCCTTGCGCTGGTTGCACGGGTAACAGGCGGCGGTGGTGTTCCGCCAGGTGTTGCCGCCGCCGCGTGAACGGGGCAGCACGTGGTCGACGGTGCTGGCCGGAGCGCCGCAGTACCCGCACCGCCCACCGTCGCGGCGCAGCACCCCCGCCCGGGACCAGGCCGGGCCGGCGCTGAACCGCCAGCGGGTGACGACGTACCGGACGAGGCGGACCACCCGGGGGACGGGGAAGATCCCGATCACCCGGTCCGGCTCGGCCTCGTGGATCTCGGCGACCCGACGGCACAGCATCCGGATCGCGTGTTGGACGGTGACCCGGTGCAGCGGGCCGAGGTCGGCGTTGATGACGAGGACGGCGTCCACCGGGCTCTCCCTTCGCGGTCGGTGGGTCGATCGGGCCGGCGGGCGGAGTCACCCGTCCGGAGTGCGGCCGGCCCGGACGAGTCCGCCGCCGGAGGTCGGCCCGGACGACGAAGGCCGCCCGGTCCTCGGGTGGGACGGGGCGGCCGGCGCGTACGGGCACGCGTCAGTCGGGATTCCCGTCCCGGGGATGTTCGGCTCGATCACCGTCGACGGGTAGCGTCGGCCACGCGCTGGTGAGGTGCGGCGACGTCATGGCGTGCTCCCGGTTCGACTGGTTGACCTTGCGCGGATCACGCTATGCGCGGCGGTGCGAGCGGGCAACGCATTTCGATGCCACCCGCCACCGCCCGTACCCCTGCACGACCGTGACGGGAGGCGGGCCGCTCCCCGCCACGACCCACGGGACCGGGAGGCGGTGGTCGGTCAGGAGCGGACCGACCAGACGGTGACGTCGACCGAGGCCGGCGTCGCCTGGTAGCGGTTGCGGTCGATCCGGACGTAGTTGACCACCGTCGGGTCGCCCGGGTCGGGCTGGCAGTAGGTGACCGGGGTGGGTTCGAGCTGTTCGAGGTCGATGCTCGGATACCGCTGCGCCTTCGGATTCCGGCAGCCCTCGTAGCTGAGGTCGGTCGGGTCGTCGGTCCAGTTGTAGAGGGCGAGCTGGTGGTGCTGCGCCTGGAAGATCAGGGTGCCCGCGCCGGTGCCCCGCGCTACCCGGGGCCTCGGCAGGAAATAGACCGAGTCCTCGGCGAGCAGGGTCCAGTGCGGTGCGCCCGCCGGCGGCACCCAGTCCGGCCCCACCGGCCCCCTGGTCGGCGTCGGTCCGGGCGTGGGGGTGGGCGCGGGGCCGGCCGTCGGCCCGTCCGGACCCGGGTCCGGGGTCGCCGGGGTGGTGGTGGGCGTCGCCCCGGACGGACCGACGGTGGGCGTGGACCCGACCGGGGTCGACGTGCCGGTGGGGCCGCCCGACGCGGCGTCGACGGAGGTCGTCGGGGAGGCACCTTGCGCGTCCGGCGTACGGTCCGTCGGCCAGGAGAGCACGGCCACCGTACCGACGATCACCAGCAGCAGTACGGCGATCCCCGCCGGCAGCCCCCAGCGTCGCCAGCCGCGGCGCGAACCCGGGCCGGCCGGCGGGGCGGGCCGACGGGGGAGATCGGAAGACCGGGGGGCAGGGGAAGGGTGTAGACCTCGGTGGCCGCCCGATGACTAAAAATCACCTGGCAGCTCGGCCCCGAC
>NZ_JACGMO010000159.1:0-14759 GCF_015354745.1 Micromonospora sp. S-DT3-3-22 | reverse complement strand
CCGGATCGCCGCCCTGCGGGACGCGGTCGAGGTGCTGGCGCTGCTGGCCGGCCTGCCGCCGGTCGCGGTGCTGCGCCCACCGCCCGGCGGCGGCGGTGCCGCGACGGTGACCGGGCCGCGCGGGCCGTCCGGCTCCCGCGTCCTCGACCGGGTACGGGCGCTGCTGGCCAAGGCGGAGTCCACCACCTTCCCCGCCGAGGCGGAGGCGTTCACCGGGAAGGCGCAGGAGTTGATCGCCCGGCACAGCCTGGAGCGGGCGCTGGTCGAGTCGACGGCCGCCCACCCGGACCAGCCCGGCGGGGTCCGGATCAGCACCGACGCCCCCTACGCGGGCGCGAAGGCGCTGCTGGTGCAGGAGGTGGCGGCGGCGAACCGGTGCGAGTCGGTCTGGTCCGACGATCTCGGTTTCGCCACCGTGCTCGGCTTCCCGGCCGATCTGGAGGCCGTCGAACTGCTGCACACCTCGCTGCTGGTGCAGGCCACCGCCGCGATGCTGCGCGGCCGGCGGGAGCGGCGCGGCGGCGGCCGGCGGACCAAAGCGTACGACGAGGCTTTCCTGCACGCCTTCGCCCTGCGCATCGGTGAGCGGCTGCGGGCCGCGACCGACGCGGCGGACCGGCAGGCGACGCAGGACGCCGGGGCGGACCGGCTGCTGCCGGTGCTCGCGGCCCGCTCCGGTGCGGTACGGGAACGGATGGACACCCTCTTCCCCGGGGTCACCCGGGCCCGGCTGACCGTGCGGGACGCCGAGGGCTGGCAGTCCGGCACCTCGGCCGCCGACCGGGCCTCGCTCGCCGGCAGCGCGCCGCCGTCGCGCCCGCTGCCCGGTCGACGCTGAGCCGTAGCGGTCGACGCTGAGCCGTAACGGTCGACGCCGGGCCGTCGCGGTCGACGCCGGGCCGTAGCGCCGGCTCAGACGTGGCAGTCGCGGGTGAGCCGGGGCGGGATGTCGACGAAGTCGGTGCCCATCCAGCTCGCCGGGCTCTTGGCCGCCGCCCCGGCGTCGATCTTCGTGGCGGTCTCCTCGACCAGCTTCTTGATCCGGTCGTCCTGCGCCTTGCGGGCCTGCGCGCGGACGTCGTCGGCGAGCCGGCTCAGCCGCCCCTTGAGCTTGCCGTTGAGCTGTTCCGGGGTGAGTTCCTCCCGGGTGGCGTCGGCCGAGTCGGCGGTGATCTGCCGGCTGCCGTCGATGATCAACTGATCGACGGCCCGGCAGACCTGGGCGGTGTTCGCGGCGGTGCCGGTGGTCGGCGCGGTGCTCTCCGGGGCGGTGGTGGCCGTCGCCTCCGGCGTGGGCTCCCCGGTGGTGGCGGTGGCCGACGGGCCGGGGGCGGCGTCGGTGCCGGCCTCCCCGTCCGAGCAGCCGGTGGCGAGGACGGCGAGGACGGCGAGGGTGAGTGCGGTGGCGGAGCGGCGATGCATCGACTTTCCCCGTTCGGTGTGACGGCCGTACCGCGACACGATGCCGCACGACCGGGCGGGAAATCGAATCGGCGGGCACCGGCGGGCCCGGACACGCGTCACGCCGGCCCGACGGGGTCGGTCCGGCGTGACGGTTGCGCGGCTCAGCTCTTGAAGGCGTCCTTGACCTTCTCGGCGGCCTGCTTGAGGCTGGACTTGGCCTGGTCGTTGCGGCCCTCGGCCTCAAGGCGCTCGTTGTCGGTCGCCCGGCCGACGCCCTCCTTGATCTTGCCGGCGGTGTTCTCGGTCGTGTTGCCGATCTTGTCGTCGAACCCCATGAGAGCCTCCCGAATAAAGCATTTCTTCCAACGCCACCCAGATACCCCCACCTCCCCTCCCCAAAACACAGCCGCCACCGGCCCCAGCCCGTTGATCAAGAGGTTTGCGTCACCAGCGAGCCGGCGGGTGACGCAAACCTCTTGATCAACGCGGCTGTCCGGGGTGGGGGGTGGCGGTGGAGAAGCGGCGCAGACGGAGGCTGTTGGCCACCACGAATACCGACGAGAAGGCCATCGCCGCCCCCGCGATCATTGGGTTGAGCAGCCCGGCGGCGGCCAGCGGGAGGGCGGCCACGTTGTAGGCGAACGCCCAGAACAGATTCCCCTTGATCACCGCGAGGGTGCGCCGGGAGAGCCGGATCGCGTCCACCGCGGCGGTCAGGTCACCCCGGACCAGGGTCAGGTCGGACGCCTCGATCGCCACGTCGGTGCCGGTGCCCATGGCCAGCCCCAGGTCGGCCTGGGCCAGGGCGGCGGCGTCGTTGATCCCGTCGCCGACCATGGCGACGGTGTGGCCCTGCGCCTGGAGCCGGCGTACCACGTCGACCTTGTCGGTCGGCAGCACCTCGGCGGTGACCTGGTCGATGCCGACCTCGGCGGCCACCGCCTGCGCGACTGTCGCGTTGTCCCCGGTGAGCAGCACCGGGGTCAGGCCCAGCTCGCGCAGGCCGGCGACCGCCGCCCGGCTGGTGGGTCGGACCACGTCGGCGACCGCGAGGACGCCCCGGGCCCGCCCGGCCCAGCCCGCCACCACCGCCGTACGCCCGGCGGCCTCCGCCTCGGCCACCGCCCGGACCACCTCCCCGGGTACGTCCAGACCCCGTTCGCGCAGCAGCCTCGGCCGCCCGACGACGAGGTCGTGGCCGTCGACGGTGCCGGTGACGCCGAGCCCCTCGGTGGCGGCGAACCGGGTGACCGGGGGCAGTTCCCCGGCCCCGGCGGCACCGGCCGCCACGGCGCGGGCGATCGGGTGCTCCGAGCCGGCCTCCACCGCTCCGGCGAGCCGGAGCAGCTCGGCCCGGTCCTGCCCCGCGACGGGGCGGACGTCGACCAGGGTCATCCGGCCGGTGGTGACCGTGCCGGTCTTGTCCAGCACCACGGTGTCGACCTGCCGGGTGGACTCCAGCACCTCCGGCCCCTTGATCAGGATGCCGAGCTGGGCGCCGCGCCCGGTGCCGACCAGCAGCGCGGTCGGGGTGGCCAGGCCGAGCGCACACGGACAGGCGATGATCAGCACGGCCACCGCGGCGGTGAAGGCGGCGGTCGGGCCGCCCCCGGCGCCCAGCCACCAGCCCAGCGTGCCGACGGCCAGCGCGATGACGACCGGCACGAAGACCCCGGAGATCCGGTCGGCGAGCCGCTGCACGGCGGCCTTGCCGGTCTGCGCCGCCTCGACCAGCCGGGCCATCTGGGCGAGCTGGGTGTCCGCACCGACCCGGGTGGCGGTGACGACCAGCCGGCCACCCGCGTTGACGGTGGCACCGGCCACCTGGTCGCCGGGCCCGACCTCGACCGGCACCGACTCGCCGGTGAGCATGCCGGCGTCGACCGCCGAGGTGCCCTCGTCGACCCGCCCGTCGGTGGCGATCTTCTCCCCGGGTCGGACCACGAACCGGTCGCCCACGACGAGCTGGTCGACCGGAACCCTGGTCTCCGTGCCGCCCCGCAGCACGGCGACGTCCCGCGCGCCGAGTTCGAGCAGGGTGCGCAGGGCCGCCCCGGCGGTCCGCTTGGACCGGGCCTCGAAGTAGCGGCCGGCCAGCAGGAACACGGTCACCCCGGCGGCGGTCTCCAGGTAGATGTTGCCGCCCCCGTCGGTGCGGACGACGTCCAGCCGGAACGGGTGGGTCATCCCGGGCATCCCGGCGTCGCCGAGGAAGAGCGCCCAGAGCGACCAGCCGAACGCGGCCAGGGTGCCGAGCGACACCAGGGTGTCCATGGTCGCCGCGCCGTGCCGTAGGTTGGTCCAGGCGGCCCGGTGGAACGGCAGCCCGCCGTACGCGACCACCGGGGCGGCCAGGGTCAGCGACAGCCACTGCCAGTAGGTGAACTGCCAGGCAGGCACCATCGCCAGCACGATCACCGGCAGGGTGAGCAGGGCCGACACCCGCAGCCGGGTCCGCAGGGCGTCCAGTTCGTCGACCGGCGCGCCGGCCGGTTCCGTCCCGGCGGGGGCGGGCGGCGGGGGGACGACGGCGGTGTAGCCGGTCTTCTCGACGGTGGAGATCAGGTCGTCCGGGGTGACCCCGTCGGGGTACCGGACGGTGGCCTTCTCGGTGGCGTAGTTGACGCTCGCCTCGACGCCGTCGAGCCGGTTGAGCTTCTTCTCGATCCGGGCGGCGCAGGAGGCGCAGGTCATCCCGCCGATGGCCAGTTCGATCAGGTGGGGGGCGGTGGGCGGGTTCTGGGTGGTCGGGGTCATCGCGGCACCTCCGGTCAACCGTGGGTGTGACCGGCCCCGCCGGTGCCGGTGACGGTCGGCGTCGGGTCGGTGGTGGGCTCGGGGACGACGGGGCTACGGGCGGGTTCCGGGGTGTGCGCGGGGTCGTGGCGGGTCTCGGCGGGCGGGGTGACGGGGCCGGTCAGCTGGCCGACCCCGTACGCCGCGCCGAACACCACCGCGAGGGCGAGGGCGAAGCCGCCCAGCCTGGTCGGTGTGTTCACGCCCCGGACCGTCACGCCTCGACGAGGTCGTAGCCGGCCTCGTCGACGGCGGCCCGTACGGACGCGGTGTCCAGCGGGCCGTCGCTGGTGACGGCGACCCGGCCGGAGGCCAGGTCGACCTGGACGTCGGTGACGCCGTCGAGGGCACCCACCTCGGCGCTCACCGCGCTGACGCAGTGCCCGCAGGTCATGCCCGTCACCTGGTAGTTCGTGATCATGCGGCTCTCCCCTCCACTCGTCCAACATACCCCCCAGGGGTACGTCGCCCTGCGACCGTAGCATACCCCCCGGGGGTAAGCTATCGTGGTCGACATGACCACACCGAGCACCCCGGTCCGGGGCTACACCGCCAGCAAGGACCAGCTGCTCGCGCGGCTGCGCCGCGTGGAGGGGCAGGTCCGGGGCATCGAGAAGATGGTCGACGACGACCGGTACTGCATCGACGTGCTCACCCAGATCTCCGCCGTGCAGGCCGCCCTGGACAAGGTCGCCCTCGGGCTGCTCGACGGCCACGCCCGGCACTGCATGCACGAGGGGGCCGCCGAGGGCCGGGCCGACGAGATGGCCGCCGAGATGATGGCCGCCGTCGGCCGCCTGATGAAACGCGGCTGACCGCCCCGGCGACGCGGGCGGACCGGTCGGGACCGGCCCGCCCGCGCACGGGTCAGAGCCGGGCGAGGATCTTCCGCATGGTGTCGATCTCGCCCTGCTGGGTGGCGACGATCTGCTGCGCCATGGCCCGCGCCCCGGCGTGCCGACCGTCCGCCAACTCCTGCCGGGCCATGGTGATCGCCCCCTCGTGGTGGGCGATCATCATGGTGAGGAAGCGGCGGTCGAAGTCCCGACCGGTCGCCCCCTCCAGCCGGGCCAGGTCGGCGTCGGACATCATCCCCGGCATGCCGTGGTCCATCCCGGGCAGGTGACCGCCGGCCGGGCTGCCGGACGGGACGGGTCGGCCCCAGGCGGTGAGCCACCCGGTCATGGTGGCGATCTCCGGGGCCTGGGCGGCGCGGATCTGTCCGGCCAGCCGGGTGACCTCCGGATCTTCGGCCCGGCTCCCGGCCAGCTCCGACATCCGTACCGCCTGCTGGTGGTGCGGGATCATCATCTGGGCGAACGTCACGTCGGCCGGGTCGACCCCGGCGGACGCGGAGGCGGCCGGGGCGGCGCCCGCGGCCGGGCGGCCGTGGCCGCCGTCGGTGGAATGGTCGCCGCCGCAGCCGGACAGGGCGACGACGGTGCTGAGGGCGACGCCGGCCAGGACGGCACGGCGCGCACGACGACGAGTGGACACGAGCGGACCTTTCGGTACGACGGACAAGGACACTGGACGCGGCGGAGCCGCGCGTCGGGGCGTCCTATCTGCGCAGTACCGACACCGTGGCGAGGCGGAGCCCGAGCGGGCGGGGTGGCGGCGCGCGCGGCTCCCGGGGCCGCGACGGCGGACGGGACACCCCGGCCGGCCTGGTACGCACCGCGAAGAGCAGCACCAGCACCGTCACGGTGAGCGCGCCGAGCACCGCCAGGCAGACGCTCCACGCCGTCGACGGACTGTCGGACGACCCGCCGGGCAGCGCCGCCGCGCACCCGTGGACGCATCCCCCGACGACCGGCACCGGCTCACGCGGCAACGACCGGTCGGCCGGGGCGTCGTGCCCGGCGGTGGACCGGTGCGGGCCGCCCGTCGCGGTGTCGTGGCCGGCGGGGTGACCGCCGCCCAGGTGTGCGTCGTGGCCGAGGGTGTGCATCGCGGAGAGCCCCAGCAGCGTGCCGACGAGCAGGAGCAGCCGCAACCACCGCCCGGTCGTCGTCGCCGTACCCGCCCGCCGCACGGCTCCACGCTAGCCGTCCCGGCCGCCCGGCGGGCCGGTACGGGTCACCGGGCGTCGAGGCGTACCCGGCGCAGCAGTTGGGCGTTGAGCGCCACCACGATCGTGGACGCGGACATCAGGATCGCGCCGACCGCCGGGCCGAGCGTGATCCCCGCCCCGGCCAGCACCCCGGCGGCCAGCGGCAACGCCACCACGTTGTAACCGGCCGCCCAGGCCAGGTTCTGGAGCATCTTCCGGTACGCCGCCCGGGACAGCCGCAGCACACCGGCCACCCCGCGCGGGTCGGACGAGGCGAGCACCACCCCGGCCGACTCGACCGCCACGTCGGTGCCCGCGCCGATGGCGATCCCGACGTCGGCCCTGGCCAGGGCCGGGGCGTCGTTCACCCCGTCACCGACCACCGCCACCCGCAGCCCGCGCCGCTGCAACCCGGCCACCTGCCGGTCCTTGTCGGCCGGGAGCACCTCGGCGAACACCTCGTCCACCCCGGGTCGGAAGCCCAGGTCGGCGGCGACCGCCTCGGCCACCGGCCGGGCGTCCCCGGTGATCATCGCGATCGTCCGGACGCCCTCGGCCCGCAGCGCGTCGACCGCCTCCCGTGCCTCCGGTCGCACCTGGTCAGCGAGGGCGAACAGGCCGACCACGGTGTCGGGCAGGCGCACCAGGTACAGCACCACCGCCGCCCGGCCGGTCCACTCCCGCTGCGCCGCCGCCAGTTCGCCGGGCAGCTCCCGGCCCAGGTCGCGCAGTAGCGCCGGACCGCCGACGGCGTAGCCCGTGCCGTCGATCCCGGCGCGGACGCCCCGGCCGGGCAGCGCGCGGAACCCGGTGGCCGTACGAGGTCCGCCCCGGTCGGCGGCGGCGGTCACGATCGCGCGGGCCAGCGGGTGTTCGCTGGCGGCCTCCACGCCGGCCGCGAGCCGCAGCACGTCGTCCCCGTCGGTGCCGTCGGCGGCGGCCACCCCGACCAGCACGTGCTCGCCCCGGGTGAGGGTGCCGGTCTTGTCGAAGAGCACGGCGTCGACGGTCCGCATCCGCTCCAGCGCCAACCGGTCGCGTACCAGCACCCCGGAGCGGGCCGCGAGGGCGGTGGAGAGCGCGACCACCAGCGGGATCGCCAGGCCCAGGGCGTGCGGGCAGGCGATCACCAGCACGGTGACGCCCCGCACCACCGCCTGGTCCGGCTCGCCGAGCGCGGTCCAGACCAGCGCGGTCACCACGGCGGTGCCGGTGGCGACGTAGAACAGCCAGCCGGCGAAGCGGTCGGCGAGCGCCTGCGCCCGCCCGCCGGACCGCTGCGCCTGGGCGACCAGGCGGCGGATGCCGGCCAGTGTGGTCGCCTCACCGACCGCCTCGATGCGCACCCGGACGGGTTGGTCGGTGGCGACGGTGCCGGCCACCACCCGGTCGCCGGTCGACCGGGGCACCGGCCGGGACTCGCCGGTGACCATCGACTCGTCCAGTTCGGCGACGCCGGCCACGATCCGTCCGTCGGCGGGCACCCGACCGCCGGGGCGGACCAGCACCACGTCGCCCTCGCGCAGCCCGGTCACCGGCACCCGTTCGACGACGTCGTCCGCGCCGACCCGTTCGGCGTCGTCGGGGAGCAGCGCGGCCAGCGCGTCGAGCGCCCCCCGGGCCTGGCCGATCGCCTTCGTCTCCTGCCAGTGACCGAGCAGCATGATGGTCACCAGCGCCGCCAGCTCCCACCAGAAGTCCAGGTCGAAGACACCGAAGAAGGTCAGGACCGAGGCGGCGTACGCGACGCTGATCGCCATCGCGACCAGCAGCATCATGCCCGGCGTGCGGGCGCGGGCCTCCCGGACGGCCCCGGTCAGGAACGGCCGGCCGCCCCACCAGAAGACCACCGAGCCGAGCACCGGCCCGACCAGGGACCGGCCGGGGAACTCCAGCGGGTGGCCGGCCCAGGCCAGCACCATCCGGTCGGTCGCCACCACCGGCAGGGTCAGCGCCAGGCAGACCAGGAACCGATGCCGGAACGTCGCCGGGTCGTGGTCGGCGTGACCGGGTGGCCCCGGGTGGCCGGGGTGCGGGCTGGCCGCCGGGGCCGGCCGGTGCTGGTCCATGACCTCCACCCTCCCCCCTCGACCTACCGTGGGCAGGGCGAACCGGGCGGGAGGGCCGGGGTGGTGGCTACCATCGTCCGACGATGACCCGCCGTCCGTGGATGAACCGGTTGGCCGGCTGACACGTATCCCGTCCCGGATCGTTGGGAGAACTCGCACACATGGGCGCCGACCACACCCGTCCCGCTCCGTCCACCCCGCCGCGGGTGCGGCGGCTCCTCGTCATGACGGTGGTGCCGCTCATCGTGGTCACGGTGATCGCCACGCTGGTGCTCTGGCCCGGCGAGACCCCGAAGATCGACCAGGGCGACCAGGTGCCCCGCCACCACGGCACGGTGACCCGGGTGGTGACCGAGCCGTGCCCGCCCGCCCCGCAGACCCCCGACGGCCCCTCCGGGGTGGCCGACGGGCCGTGCGGGACGGTGACGGTCGCCGTCGAGCAGGGGCCGGACGCGGGCCGTGAGGTGCAGACGCCGGTGCCGTCCGGGCCGGGGGCGCCGACGGTGGCGGTCGGCGACGAGGTGGTGCTCGTCGCGTTGGCCGACCCGAGCGATCCGTCGGTGAGCAGCTACCACATCGCCGAGCACCAGCGGGGCATGCCGCTGCTCTGGCTGGTCGCCCTGTTCGCGGCGGCGATCGTGGCGTTCGGCCGGTTGCGCGGGCTGGCCGCCCTGGCCGGCCTCGGGGCCAGCTTCGCCATCCTGCTGACCTTCGTGGTGCCGGGCATCTCCGCCGGGGGCGCGCCGCTGCCGATCGCGGTCACCGGCGCCGCGCTGATCATGTTCGTGGTGCTGTACCTGACCCACGGGATCACCGCGCAGACCTCGGTGGCGGTGCTGGGCACGCTGGGCAGCCTGGTGCTGACCGGCGTCCTGGGCACGCTGGCCACCGCCGCCACCCACCTGACCGGGTACGGCAGCGAGGAGGCCACCACGCTGTCGATGTACCAACGCGACGTGGACCTGCACGGCCTGCTGCTGGCCGGGATCATCATCGGGTCGCTCGGGGTCCTGGACGACGTCACGGTCACCCAGTCGGCCACCGTCACCGAACTGGCGCACGCCAACCCGGGGCTGTCCCGGTTGCAGCTCTACCGGGCGGCCACCCGGGTCGGCCGGGCGCACATCGCGTCCACGGTCAACACGATCGTGCTGGCGTACGCGGGCGCGTCGCTGCCGCTGCTGCTCCTGCTCACCGCCGACAGCCGCCCGGTGGGCCAGATCCTCACCAGCGAGTTCCTGGCCCAGGAGATCGTCCGCAGCGCGGTGGCGACCCTCGGGCTGGTGGCGGCGGTGCCGCTGACCACGGGGTTGGCCGCGCTGGTGGTGACCGCCGGGCGGGGGCCGGCCGACGCCGGTACGGTCGGACCGCCGCCCACCCCACGTCCCGCCCCCGACCGTGCCGAGGCGCTGGAGGCGTTGAGCGCGCCCCGGCACGGTGAACCGTCCACCCCGGCCCCCGCACGGTGGCCAGACCCGGAAAGGAGCACGGACGCCGCATGGTGACACTGCGCTGCGTGACCGGAGGCGAGGTCGCGGCTGTCGGCCGCGTCACTGATTACCCCTCGCTATCGGGAAAATACGCATTTGGTCGGGTTGCGGGCGTAGATCCCCGGTACGACTCTCGGGTAACCTCGCTGCCGGTCACCGCCGAAGGCGCCCACCGGCGCCAGCGGTGCCACCGCCCAATCGCCGTACGGCGAGCCGGGGAACCGAGCACCCGGGGTGAATCCGCGCCAGCGGTAGGGGCCACTTCCGTCCCGAACCCGTCAGCTAACCCGGTCGGCGGTCGACGGAAGGGAAAACTGTGACGGCACCCCTACGCCGCTGGCTGACGCCGGCAGTGGCCGTACTCGCCGCCCTGGCGATCGTCGCCGGACCGGCCGCCGCCCCCGCGACGGCCGCGCCCAACGCGCCCACCCCCTCGGGGCACGAGGAGGACGACGAGCCGAAGCTCCTCACCGACGTCATCGAGGCCACCAACCGGGAGTACTCGGCGGCGAAGAACCGGCTGGAGAAGTCCAAGAAGCGTCAGCTCCAGCTCGCCATCGAGGTGGAGAAGGCGGAGCAGGAACTGGCCGCGCTGGCCCCCCAGGTCACCGAGATCGCCGCCCAGTCGTACCGGACGGGTCGGGTCGGCGCGGTCGCCGCGCTGCTGGAGAGCGACGCGCCGGACGCCTTCGTCCGCCGGGCCGCCGCCCTGGACGAGCTGAACATGGTCAACGCCGGCAAGCTGGCCGAGGTCAACGAGGCCAAGAGCCGGGCCGAGAACGCCAAGCTCGCCCTCGACGCCGAGGTACGCGAGCAGCAGAAGCAGACCAACCTGATGGCCAAGAAGAAGACCGAGGCCGACAAGGCGCTGGCCCTCGTCGGCGGCCGGGGCTTCACCGGTGGCCTGGTCGACGCGACGTCCCCGGTGGCCCGGATCGCCCCCGGCCAGACCGCCAACGGCGAGTGGCGCGGCGAGTCGTGCAGCGAGAACGACCCGACCACGTCCGGCTGCGTCACGCCGCGCACGCTGCACATGTACAAGGAGGTCAAGCGGGCCGGCTTCAACCGGTTCGTCGGCTGCTACCGCCCCGGTGGGCCGTGGGAGCACCCCAAGGGCAAGGCGTGCGACTGGTCGTTGCAGAAGAGCGGGTTCAGCCCGTGGCACAACAACGACACCCGGATGTACGGCAACAACCTCGCCGCGTTCCTGATCCGCAACTCGGACCGGCTGGGCATCTACTACGTGATCTGGAACCGGCAGATCTGGTTCCCGGCCAACGGCTGGAGTTCGTACTCGGGGCCGTCCAACCACACCGACCACGTGCACGTGTCTCTGCTGTAGCGGGGTGATCAGCCTCATCGGGGCCGATGATGCGGTGTCCGGCGTCCCGGATCCGCATCATCGACCCCAGTGGGGTCAGCGAGCGACGACGAAGGCCGCCCGGCTGGACCGGGCGGCCTTCGTCGTGCGTGGGGCGGCTCAGCCGGGGACGGCCGCCGGCTCGCCCGCCGGGGCGGGGTCGACGCCCGTCGGCGCGGCGGGCCCGGGCACCGCGACGGCGGACGCCTGGGCGGTGGGTTCCTCGGCCGGGGCCACCTGGTGGACCTCACCGGCGGCGAGCCGGTAGGACATGCCGACCACCGCGCACCGGCCGGCCGCCACCTCGGCGGCGATCACCGGGGAGTTGCCGAGCAGCACCTCGACGGTCTGCGCGATGTGGATGTCGACGATCCCGTCGATGTCGTGCACCCCCTGCTGTGCCGCGCGACGCAGGCTCGGCCCGACGGCGGCGACGACCGAGTAGAGGTGCCCCGGGGGCTGGGTGCCGGTACGGGCCGTGTCCCGGGCCGCCTGCACGGCACCGCAGGAGTCGTGCCCGAGGACCACCACCAGCGGGGTGCCGAGCACCGTCACCGCGTACTCGACGCTGCCGAGCACCTCGGGCCCGGCGGTGTGCCCGGCGGTCCGGACCACGAAGAGGTCACCGAGACCCCGGTCAAAGATGATCTCGGCGGCGAGCCGGGAGTCGGAGCAGCCGACGATGACGGCGAAGGGATGCTGGCCGTCGGCGACGGCGGTGCGGTGCCCGGCGTCCTGGTTGGGATGGCGGGGTGCCCCGGCGACGAAACGCCGGTTGCCGGCCTGCAACTCGGCCAGCGCCTGGGTCGGAGTGATCGGGGCCATTGCCTCACCTCGGTCCGGAATCGCACCTGGTCACGCCGGCCGGCGGCGACGACGGCCGTGTCCCCACGGTCACACGCAGCTAAAGGTACGTCAAGATTTCGTGATACACGTTTCAGGCATCGGTCGGCGCGGTGTCGACGGCGTGTCGAACCCGGGCGCGCACCGGCTCGGCGGGCGACCCACCGGGCCCGATCCCACCGACCGGGCGCGACCGTCGGGGCGGCCGACGACGGGTCTCCCAGGAACGGGCCATACGATGACCATCATGGCGACAGGCGGCACCGGGAGCACCCGGAACTGGACGTTCCTCACCAACCACGGTCACGTGCTGCTCGCCATCGCCCGCAACCCCACCGCCCGGCTCCGGGACGTCGCCGACGAGGTCGGGGTGACCGAACGGGCCGCCCAGGCGATCGTCGCCGACCTGGAAGCCGGCGGCTACCTGCGGCGGACCCGGGTCGGCCGGCGCAACGAGTACACGCTCAACCCGAGCGGTCACTTCCGGCACCCCGCCGAGGCCGACCGCCAGGTCGGCGACCTGCTCGCCCTCTTCACCCCCGACCCGGCCGAGCCCGACGCCTGAGCCGCCGGCCCGGCAGGTACGCCGACGGCCCGCCCCGGTGGAGACGGGCCGTCGCGGGGTGGGTGTTCAGCAGAAGCTGCCGGCTCCGCCACCACCGTCCTGCCGGGTGGTCCGGAAGTCGCACAGGTCGTAGCCGTTGGCGGTGAGCGCCGCCTTCGCCGCCGCCGTCTGCGCCCCGGTCAGCGCCGGCTCCCGGGAGAGGACGAAACCGCTGCTGCGGTCCGGGTCGCCGACGACCGCCCACCGGTAGTCGGGGTCGAGCCCGATCACCACGTAGTTCGGCCCGCCCAGGTAGATCCACCTACCGCCGAGCTTGAGGAAGGACACGGTCAACGCCGAGTCGGCCGGCGGGTTCTCGCTACGGGCCCGCCCGGTGACCGCGCTGGTGGTGCCGATGATGGTGCGGCAGGTGTTGCGGACCCCGATGGTGCCGTCGGGCTGGACGTCGTACCGCGCCGTGACGTTCTTGTAGCACTGGATCTCGAAGATCGCCGGGATGGCGGCGACCTGGTACCAGTCGCCCGCGTAACGCTCGACGTCGACGTCGGCCACCGGGGTGAGCGGTCCGGTGTCGACGGCGGTCGGCGCGGCCTGCGCGGGTACGGCGGTGGCCAGCACCGCCGCGATGGCGACCGCGACGGCCGCAACGACCTGACGGCGTACTCCCATGGTGTCTCCTCCGGTCTGTCGGTCCGGCGCGGCGGGGGCGTCGCGCCGTCGGCGGAATTGCCCGGACCCACCGGCCGGAAACTGTCGGCATTCTCATCGCCATCGATGCATCCAGGCGCAGGTCAGCGGCCGTATCCCTGGTGGGAGCGGTCCGTCCACACGGCACACCGTGGCCCGACTCACTCGTCCGGTCGGGCCACCGCCGCTGCGCGGACGGCCGGTCGGGGATAGGTTGGACGGGTGATCCGCGCAGCCTCCACCCCGCCCGTCTGGGTGTCGAGGCTGCGCGACCTGACCCGGCTGGCGGTCACCGCGCTGGTGCTCGCCGTCGGCCTCGGCGGGTTCCTCGCCGTCACCGGCGGCCCGGCCGCCGCTGCCGCCCGACCGTCCGTGGTGACCTCGCGGGTGGCGACGCTGCCCGCCGACGCCCGGCCGGCCGGCGACCGGGCCGACACCCGGCCCGGCGACGAGCGGCCCGACGACGGGTCCCTCCGGCCCCAGCCGCCGACGCCCGCCGACGGTGCCGCCGCCCGGCCCGTCGCGCCGGCCGCCGGGGCGACGCCGGACCCGGCCCGGGACGCCACCGGCCGGCGCGGCCCGCCCCGGAGCTGAGCCGCGCGGCACCTGCGCCGCCCGTCCGGCCACGACCGGCCCACCGCCGGCCGCGAACCGATCCCGGTCGGTCCGGCGGCGATCCGGACAGATCCGATCCGGTCCCTCCGTCGCAGGACGTGTCGCGCACCGCCCCCGCCCGCTGCCGGGCCACCGTCCGTCCACATCGTTGTCCACCGTGAGGTGTTGGTGATGCAGACCGTCTTCTCCGCCGTCCTGCCCGATGTCCCCGCCGCCGCCGCGATCTGGCTGATCCTGCTCGCCCTCGCCGCCGTCGCCGTCGCGGCCCTGGTGGTCCGGCCCGGCCGGCTCCGGCTGGCGGTGGCCGGCCGGTTCCGCGACGCCGCCCTGCCCGACGACCCGGAACGGGCCGAGCAGGACCGGGAGCACACCCGGTACGCCGAGGAGGTCGCCGTGGCGGCCGACCGGGCCGGCACCACGGCGAGCCGGCTGCGGGCCGGGTGGCTCGCCACCCAGGAGGAGGTCGAGTCGGCCTGGACGGCGCTGGAGGCGGCGGAGGCGCACCTGCGCCGGCTCGCCGCCGCTGCGGTCATGCCCCTGCCGCACACCGGCCAGACCCCCGCCGAGTACGCCGACCGGGAACGCTGGCTGCACCGGGCCGCCGAGGAGGCGCACCGGAGGGGTGAGCTGTCGGACGCCCAACTCGACGACGTCCTCGCCCACCGGGCCGGCTGGGACCCGCGCCGGCACCCGGTCGAGCAGGAACTGGTGCTGCGCCGCGCGACCCGGGACCACCTGGCGGCCCGGCACCGGGCGGCGGTCGCCCGGGAGCAGGCGGCCTGGCGGGCCGCCGACCTGGCCGGCGCGGCGGCCCGCAGCCTGCGCGACGAGGCGTTCGCCGCGCGCGAGCGCCGCCCGGAGCGGGCCGAGTCGGTGC
>NZ_JACGMO010000158.1:0-14831 GCF_015354745.1 Micromonospora sp. S-DT3-3-22 | reverse complement strand
GCCGCCCGGCCCCGCCGTCCGCCGACGCCCGCACGGCCGCGGGACGCAGTGACCGGCCCGGCCCGTACCTGCTCCAGGCACGGATCGCCGCCTGCCACGCCACCGCGCCGGGCGCCGACCGTACCGACTGGCCGACCATCGCCCGCTGCTACGACGAGCTGCTGCGGCTGCGGCCCACCCCGGTGATCGGCCTGAACCGCGCGGTGGCCCACGGCTACGCGTACGGCCCGGCGGCCGGGCTGGCCCTGCTCGCCGGTGCGCGGGCCGGCGGCGCGTTGGACGGCTACCCACCGGCGTTGGCGGCGGAGGCGGAGCTGACCGCGCGCAACGGTGACCCGACCGGGGCGGCCCTGCTGTTCCGGGCCGCCGCCGATCTGGTCGGCTCGGACGCCGAACGCCGGGCCCTGCTGCGCCGTGCGGACGGCCTCCACCCCCGCTGACCTGCCCCGCTTTCCCTGGGCCGCTCGCCGGCCCGCCCGGCCGCTTCTGCTGACCGGAGACGGCCGGCCGGGGGTCAGCCCGCGTCCAGCCGGGCCACGACCTCGCGGACGGTGTCCACCGGAATGGCGAATCCGAGGCCGACGCTGCCCTCGTCCTCCCCGGTGGTGGCGATGGCGACGTTGATGCCCACCACCCGCCCGGCGGTGTCGACCAGCGCTCCACCGGAGTTGCCGTGGTTGATCGCCGCGTCGGTCTGCACCAGCCCGGTCAGGCCGTCCACCGACCGGTCCAGGGCCGACACGATTCCGGAGGTGACCGTCCCGGCCAGCCCGAGCGGGCTGCCGAACGCCAGGACGGTGTCCCCGACGGTCAGGGTGGTGTCGCTGCCCAGCGTCGCCGGGGTGAGCCCCGCCAACCCGGTCGCCCGCAGCAACGCGACGTCCGCGGCGGCGTCCTGGGCGACCACGGTCGCCGGGGCGGTACGGCCGTCGGCGAGGGTCACCGTGACCCGGCCGCCGGAGTCCACCACGTGCTGGTTGGTGAGGACGAGGCCGTCGGTGTCGAGGACGACGCCGGACCCGAGGCTGGACTCCCGGGCCCCGGTCACCTCGACGGTGACGATGCTCGGCGACACGACGGCGACCACCGTGGCGAGGGAGTCGATGGTGGCGGCGGCGACCGGGGTGACGGCCGTCGTACCGGTGACGACCCGACCCGGGTCGACGAACCGGTCCACGACCAGCGCTCCGGTGCCACCGCCCGCGACCATCAGCACCACTGCCGTGCCGGCCGCGACCAGCCGTCGGCGCCATCGCCCCGTCGTCGGCGACGGGGGCGGGGACGGGGGCGACCACGGCGGAGTCGACGAGGGTGGCGGTGGCGACAGCGGCGCGGCGGTCGGGACAGCCGGGGTGGTGGACGTCGGGCGCAGCATGGTGTCGGACATCAGGTCACCGCCCCTCGGCGCGGGCCGTCCGGCCGGACCGGGAACGGCCGGGCCGGTGGCTGTCGGACGGGTGGCGGTGCTTGTCGGGGTGCGGCACGGGACCTCCTCGGTTGGGCGATGCACTCACCGTGCCGCGCCGGGCTGAGGTCCCCTTGTGGCGTGCCTGTGCGTCCGCCGTGCGGGGGCGTGCACGCCGCCGGGTCGGCGCTGTCGACACCCCGGCGGACGACGAGAGCCGCGCCGGGGGCGGCGCGGCTCTCGTCGATCGGTCGGGCGGTGCGGTCAGGGCGTCCAGTTCGGCCGCAACGGGTAGCCGTTCACGCCGTCCGGGCCGTTGCGGGTGGCCAGTACCTGGTGCAGTTGGATGCCGTTGCGTTCGAAGGCCAACCGCGACCCGGCCATGTAGAGGCCCCAGACCCGGGCGGTGCCCCGGCCCACCTCGTCGACGCAGAAGTCCCAGTTCGCCACGAGGTTGCGGCACCAGGCGGCCAGCGTCGACGCGTAGTGCTGCCGCAGGTTCTCCTCGTGGTGCACCTCGAACCCGGCGTCGTGCACCTCGCTGATCAGGCGGCCCGGCCCGGCCAGCTCGCCGTCGGGGAAGACGTACCGGTCGATGAACGCGCCGGAGCGGTGCGGGGCCCGGTTGTCGGCCCGGGTGATGCAGTGGTTGAGCAGCCGCCCGCCGGGACGCAGCCGCTCCCGCAGTGCCCGGAAGTACGCCGGATAGTTGCGTACCCCGATGTGCTCGGTCAGCCCGATCGAGGAGATCGCGTCGAACTCCTCCCGGGGGGCGTCGCGGTAGTCGAGGTGACGCACTTCGGCCAGCCCGGTCAGCCCCTCCCGCGCGATGGCCTCCTGCGCCCACTGCGCCTGCGCCCGGGACAGGGTCACCCCGAGCGCCTTGACGCCGTACTCGCGGGCCGCGTGCCGGACCATGCCGCCCCAGCCGCAGCCGACGTCGAGCAGGCGCATCCCCGGCTGGAGCGCCAGCTTGCCGGCGACCAGGTCGTACTTGGCCGACTGGGCCTGCTCCAGGGTGTCGGTCGGGCTGTGGTAGACCGCGCAGGTGTACGTCATCGAGTCGCCGAGCACCTTCTCGTAGAAGGCGTTCGACACGTCGTAGTGGTGCGAGATGGCGGTGCTGTCCCGGCTGCGGGAGTGCCGCAGCCCGCCCATCACCCGCCGCCAGCGGGGCAGCGCCTCCTGCGGCGGGGCCGGCGGGGGCCGCAGCCGCTCCCAGCCGAGCCCGCGCACCAGGGCCAGCCCCTCGGCCAGCGAGGGGATGCGCAGCCGCAGGTCCGTCAGCACCCGCAGGGCCTCGTACGGGTCGCCGGGGTGCACCCCGCCGAGCCCGAGGTCGCCGCTGACGTAGGCCCGTGCCATGCCCAGGTCACCCGGGGCGGTGAGCAGGTAGGACAGCCCCCGTTCGGAGCGGATGTCGAGGGTGATCCCGGCGTCGGCCGGGCCGATCGCGCTGCCGTCGTAGCCGGTGATGCGGACCGGCAGGTCCCGCGTGGTGACCGCGCGGACGACGTCGGCGACGGTCGGTGCCCCCCGACCCCCCGCCGGCGGGCTGGCCGGGGCGCTCGCCGCCCCCTGTTCTCGGTCGGTCAGGCTCATTTTCGTGCAACCGCCTTCTCGTAGAGTCCGGTGAGCCGATGGTCCGGGTCGTAGCGGCCCTTCACGGCACGCCAGGTTTCCCCGCCGTAGAGCCGGTCGAAGGCCGCCCGGTCGTAGTACGCGTCGGAGTAGAGCGACTTGTGTCCGCCGAACTCCGACACCATCCGCTCGATGGAGCGGTTCACCTCGCCGTCCGCGGCACCCGCCGCGACCGGCACACTGCCCCAGAAGCCGATGTTGACGTACGTCTGGCCGGGGCGCAGCGGATACAGCGGCCAGGCACGGGCGGAGCCGGGGCCGGCGGGCTCGCGCAGCCGCAACGGGCACAGCCACACCGGCGTCATCCCCACGTTCCGGTCGAACCAGCGCAGGAAGTCGGCCGTGCCGTCGAGCGGGATCTCGACGTCCTGCACGACCCGTTCCCGGGCCGGCCGGCCACGCCACCGGTCCACCCGGGCCGCCACCTGGTGGCGGTGTTCCAGGCGGACCAGCCGGTGGTAGACGTCGCTGCGCCGCCAGCGGGCCGGCCAGAGCCGGCGTACCACCGGATGCTGCACCCCGAACGCGGCCGAGCACCAGAACCAGTCGGTGTCCCACCGCCACAGGTAGTCGTGGCCGCTGAGGGTGTCGCGCACCCGGCGGCGCAGCGAGCGGTAGTAGATGTCCTGGCCGGTGTAGTCGCTGGGCCGCTCGGGCTCGTCGGTGAACGAGCCGAGCACCAGGTAGGACTCGCCGGGGCTGAACATGACGCCGTCCATCGCGTCGACCGGCCGGCCCTCCCACTCGCCCTTGGCGACCACGTCGGCGACGGCGGCGGTCAGCTCCTCCAGCCGGGTGAACCGGATGTTGCGCAGGGCCACCGCCCGCCCGACCGGCTGGAGTTCGATGCGCAGCCGGGTGGCGTACCCCAGGCTGCCCAGCGAGTTGGGGAAGGCGGCGAACAGCTCGGCGTCCGGTCCGTCCGGGCGGGCGGTGACGATCTCCCCCGTGCCGGTGAGGACGTCCAGCTCGATGACCGACTCGTGCGGGAGCCCGTTGCGGAACGACGTCGACTCGATGCCCAGCCCGGTGACCGCGCCGCCCAGGGTGATCGTGCGCAGTTGCGGCACGACCAGTGGCATCAGCCCGTGCGGGAGGGTCGCGTCGACCAGGTCCTCGTAGGTGCACATGCCCTGCACGTCGGCGGTGCGGGCGACCGGGTCGACCGACAGGACGCCGTCCAGTCCGCTGACGTCGAGGCCGGGGGTGCCGGTGGCCGACCGGGGCCGGAACAGGTTGGAGGTGCGTTTGGCCAGCCGTACGGGGTGGCCGGCGGGCACGGCGGCGTACGACCGTCGCAACGCGTCCACCGCCAACTCATGATCACGCAGCGCGCGCATGAGATCACCTTACGCGCGAAGCGCCGTTCCGGGGGACCGCACCGCTGACCGTTTCGGATCAGCAGGCAACCTCGGCGGCAGCGTCGTCGTCCGCCGGGCCGGCGGCCCGCCCGGCACCGGCGGGACGGACGGTCGACGAGGGGCCCGCGACCGGGGCCCGCCGGGGGCGTAGCGTGGTGACATGCCGAAAGCCGTGTGGAACGACCAGGTCGTGGCCGAGAGCGACGACACCGTCCTGGTGGAGGGCAACCACTACTTCCCCCGAAGCACCCTGCGCGACGACCTGATCACCGAGTCGGCGACGCAGACGGTCTGCCCCTGGAAGGGCACCGCCTCCTACTACTCCCTCACCGACGGTGAGCGCACGAGCGCCGACGCCGTCTGGTACTACCCCGACCCGAAGCCCGAGGCGGAGCAGGTCCGCGACCGGGTGGCGTTCTGGAAGGACGTCCGGGTCGTCGACTGATCCCGCCGGCTCGCGGGCCGACTGGCCGTCGGCCCGCCCGGTGGGTCACCATGCAGCCATGGCCGTCCCCGACCCGCACCACGATCCGTCCGGCACCGTGTACGGGGCCCGGCGGGCCGCCCGCCCCGGGCTGCCCGCCGATCCGCTGATGCGGTTCGCGCTGGCCGTCGGCCTGGCGGGCGTACTGCTGGGGGTCTTCTTCGCCACCGGCGTGCTCGGCGGCGGCGACGACCGGGCGCCGGTGGTGCCGGCCGCCGCCGCGCCGACCCCGGCCGCGTCGACCCCGCCCGCCGAGGCGACCAGCCCGCCGGCCGCGACCACGTCCCCGCCCAGCCCGACCCCGCCGCCCACCACCCCGGCCACGGTCACCGGGCCGGTCGTGTTGCGGGCGGTCACCTCCGGCCTCTGCGTCGGCACCGACGGCGCGGGCGAGACGGCCACCGCCGAGCTCGCCGTCTGCACCGGCGGCGCGGAGCAGCAGTGGGTCACCAACCCGGTCGCGCCCGATCTGGTGACACTCACCAACGCCGGGCACGGCCAGTGCCTCGACGTCGACGGCGGCAGCGGCGACGACGGCGCGCGGCTCCAGCAGTTCGGCTGCCACGGCCAGGCCAACCAGCAGTGGCGGCTGACCCCGGTCGGCACCGGGCCGGTCCTGCTGGTCGGCGTCGGGTCGGGCAAGTGCGCGCAGGTCCGCGACGACGGCACAGCGGCCGGCGATGACCTGGTGCAGGCCACCTGCACCGCCGCCGCCGGCCAACAGTGGACCCTCGGCTGAGCGCGGCCCGCGCCGGTCAGCCCCGGTAACTCCAGGCCCCGGCGGGCCGGACCGGCGTCAGGACCGGCACCGGTGCCGCGCGGCGGCGGCGCAGCAGCAGCGACAGCAGGGCGGCGCCGATGGAGAGCGCCCCGGCCGCGTACCAGGCCGGCGTGTAGTCACCGAGCCGGTCGCGGACCAGGCCGGCGCCGGTCGCCGCGAACGCCGCCCCGAACTGGTGCGCGGCGAAGACCCAGCCGAAGACCACCGCCGCCGAGTCGCCGAAGTACTCCCGGCACAGCGCCACCGTCGGCGGCACGGTCGCCACCCAGTCGAGGCCGTAGAAGACGACGAAGACCAGCATGCTCGGCCCGGTGCCGCCGGTGAACAGGGCGGGCAGCAGCAACAACGACAGCCCGCGCAGCCCGTAGTAGCCGGCCAGCAGCAGCCGGCTGTCCATCCGGTCGGTGAGCCAGCCCGAGGCGACGACCCCGACGATGTCGAAGAGCCCGACCAGGGCGAGCAGGCCCGCCGCCGTGGTCTGCGGCATGCCGTGGTCGTGCGCGGCCGGCACGAAGTGGGTGCCGACCAGGCCGTTGGTGGTCGCCCCGCAGATCGCGAAGCCGCCCGCGAGCAGCCAGAACGGGCGGGTCCTGGCGGCGGCGGTGAACGCGGCCACCGCCCGCGCGGCGGCCCCGCCGGCCGACGGCGGCCGGGGCGTCACCTCGGTCGCGCCGTAGGCGGGCAGGCCGAGATCCGCCGGGTGTTCCCGCAGCCACCGGGCCACCAGCGGGACGACCGCGAGTGCCGCCCCGGCCACCACCAGCGCGGCCGTACGCCAGCCGTGGTCGCGGACCAGCACCGCGAGCAGCGGCAGGAAGACCAGTTGACCGGCGGCCCCACCGGCGGTGAGCACCCCGGTGACCAGCCCCCGGCGGTGGACGAACCAGCGCCCGGTGACGGTGGCGACGAAGGCCAGCGCCATCGAGCCGGTGCCCAGCCCGACCAGGACGCCCCAGCAGAGGATGAGCTGCCAGCTCGCCGTCATGAAGACGGTCAGGCCGCTGCCGAGCGCCACCAGCGCCAGCGCGCCGGCGACCACCCGGCGGATGCCGAACCGGTCCATCAGGGCGGCGGCGAACGGTGCGGTCAGGCCGTAGAGCAGCAGGTTGACCGAGACGGCGGCGGAGATGGTGGCCAGCGGCCAGCGGAACTCGGCGTGCAGCGGGTGCAGCAGCACCGACGGGGTGGCGCGGAAGCCGGCCGCGCCGACCAGCGCGACGAAGGCGACGGCGGCTACGGTCCAGGCCGGGTGGAGACGACGGGCTCGGGTCACGCTCCGAGTCTCGGGTACGCCCCGGCAGGCGACGAGTGGCCGGAAAGCCATGGTGCGCAATAATCGGGCCATGACCATCAGGCCGCACCGGATCGGCGTGCTCGCCCTCGACGGCGTGGTCGGCCTCGACCTGGGCACCCCGGCCCAGGTCTTCGGGGCCGCCCGCACCGCCGACCGGCACCCGCTCTACACCGTCGACACCTGCACCCCCGGTGGCCGCCCGGTCCGCAGCTCCGCCGGTTTCCGGGTCCTCCCCGACCACGGGCTCGACCTGCTGGCCACTGTCGACACGGTGGTGGTGCCCGGCCTGCACGCCGGCCCACCGATGACCGACGGCACGATCGACCCGGCGGTCACCGGCGCGCTACGGGACGCCCACCACCGGGGCGCGCGGATCATGTCGATCTGCACGGGCGCGTTCGCGCTGGCCGCCGCCGGGCTGCTCGACGGGCACCGGGCCACCACCCACTGGGCGCACGCCGACCGGTTCCGCCGGCTCTACCCGCAGGTCGACCTCGACCCGGACGTGCTGTTCATCGACTCCGGCCGGGTGCTCACCTCGGCCGGGGTGGCCGCCGGGATCGACCTGTGCCTGCACGTCGTGCGCAGCGACCACGGCAGCGAGGTGGCCAACCGGGCGGCCCGACGGTGCGTGGTGCCACCCTGGCGCGACGGCGGCCAGGCCCAGTACATCGAACGGCCCGTACCGCGCACCCCGGCCAGCGGCACCGCCGCCACCCGGGAATGGGCCCGGCAGCGGCTGCACGAGCCGGTCGCCCTGCGGGAACTGGCCGCCCACGCCCGGATGAGCGTACGCACCTTCACCCGGCACTTCCGCTCGGAGACCGGGCTGAGCCCGGCGCAGTGGCTGCTCCAGCAGCGCACCGACCATGCCCGGCTGCTCCTGGAGACCACCGACCTGGCCGTCGACCAGGTGGCCCGGCGGGCGGGCTTCGGCACCACCGCCGCCCTGCGCCAACACCTGAACACCCGGATCGGCGTCTCCCCCTCGGCCTACCGGCGCACCTTCCGCCGCACCCCCACCGCCGGGCCGTCCGGTCCAGCCGCCGGGCCGTCCGGGCCTGCCGTCGGGCCGTCCGGGACGGAGTCAGGCGGGTTGCGGCTGGTCGCGGAGCATCCGTAGCTGCGCCAGGTGCCGGGGCAGGTGCACCCGGGCGTGCAGGTCGAGGGTGCGGGACCAGGGCAGCGGCTCGTCGACGACCAGGTCGAAACCCTCCCGCAGGTGCGTCTCGACCGGGGTGTCGGCGGCCGGCCCGAGCCGGTCCACCAGGCCGCAGAGCCGCCCGCTGGTGGCGCGCAGCAGGGTGGCCAGGCCGGGCAGCCCGCCACACTCGGCGACCAGGGCGTCCAACTCGGGCCGGTGCACCCCGGTCAGGTCGTAGTAGGCGAACGGCGTACCGGCCAGCACCGCCTCGGTCGCCTCGCTCATCAGCTCGTCGTTGACGACCAGGTGCGCCACGATCCGCTCCGCGTCCCACCCGCCCGGCGGGGCCGGCCGGAACCCGCCCGCCTCGACCTCGGCGAGCAGGCTCCGGTAGACCCCGCGCAGCTCCACACCCCCAGTCAACCCCGTACCACCGGGGCGGGTGGACGGTTGTGCCGCCCGGATCACCCGGACGGGCGCCCCGGCCCCCACCGACCGGGCGCGGTCAGCGCCCGGAGCTGCGTCGGGACCGCAGGTAGTCGGAGACCACGTACTCGCCCAGGTCACCCAGGTCGGGGGTGAACAGGCGACCCCGGGAACGGCGGGCCACCGCGTCCATGAACCGGCGCAGGCCCGGGTCCTCACCGAGCAGGAAGAGGTTGAGCGTGACCCCGGCCCGGGCCAGCCGGTCCACCTCGCGGACGGTGGCCCGGACCGTCTCCGGCAGCGGCGGCCAGTGGAAGTACGCCTCGCCGTCGTCCGGGTCGAGGTGGGCGGTCGGCTCGCCGTCGGTGACCACCAGCACCACCGGCTCAGCCCCCGGATGCCGGCGCAGGTGCCGACCGGCCAGCCGCAGCGCGTGCTGGAGGTTGGTGCCCTGCCGCAGGTCCGGTTCGACCGCCGCCAGCTCCTGCTGGGTCAACGGCACCGCCTCCAGGCCGAACCCGACGATCTGCAACGCGTCCTGCGGGAACCGGGTCGCCATCAGGTGCGACAGCGCCAGCGCCGTCTGCTTCATCGGCCCCCACCGACCCTGCGACACCATCGAGTACGACAGGTCCACGCAGAGCGCCACCGCCGCCGACGCCCGCCGTTCCGTCTCCACCACCTCGAAGTCCTCGACGGCGAGCTGCAACGGCACGGTGGGGCCGGCCCGGCGTACCGCCCGGGTGAGGGTGCGCACCACGTCCAGGGGCTGCTCGTCGCCGTACTCCCACTGCCGGGACGCCCCGCTGACCTCGCCGGCCGCCCCGGCCGTACGCAGGTCGTGCTGGCCGCGCGGGCCGGCGGTGAGATCGGCGAAGACCCGGCGCAGCGCGGTGCCGGCGAGTCGGCGCAGCGCCTTCGGGCTGAGCGTCAACCCGTCGGCGTCCCGGCTCACCCAGCCCTGCCGGCGTAGCTCCCGTTCCAGCTCCCGCAACCGGCGTACGTCGTCGGCGGCGTCGCGGCCCAGCGTCCGGGCGACCGCGTCGACGTCCACGTCGTCCAGGGTGGCCCCCGGGTGCTCCTGGTCGAGGGAGTCGAGCAGCTCGTCCAGCTCGGCGATCTCGTCAAGCGCCCCGGTGGCCTCACCGTAGCCGAGCGGCTCGTCGCCCCGGACCCGCTCGCCGCGCTGCCAGTTCAGGTCGGGGCGCAGCGCACGCAGGTGGCCGTCGAGGGCGGACAGCTCACCGGCGAGCCGGTCACCGAGCGACTGCCGCATCAGCCCGGCCAGTTCCTCGCGCTGCCGGTCGGACAGCGACCGCATCAGCCGCTCCCCCGCCGCCGCCCGGCGGGCCAGCACGTCGACCAGTTCGTCGACGGTGCGTGGCTGTTCCGGGAAGAACTCGCCGTGCCGGCGCATGAACTCGGCGAACGCGTCGGTGGTGTCCTCCGCGCGGGCGTGCCGGGCCAGCAGGTCGTTGAGGTCCCGCATCATCTCCGCGAGCTGCGCCTGCACGGCCGGGTCACCGGCGGCCCGCGCCGCGTCCCGCAGCCCGGCGAACCGCTGCTTCAGCACCTCGCCGCGCAGCCCGTCGAGAATCCGCTGGTACGCCTGCCGGGCCTCGTCGCTGGTCCACCGGTACCCGGCCAGCTCCTGCACCGCGCGGGCGGTGGAGCGGGGCAGGTTGTCCAGCACCGTCTCGGCGAACCGGGCGTCGTCGTCGGTGCGCCCGCGCAGCGCGTCCCGTTCCGCCGCGAGGGCCTGGTCGAGCAGCGCCCGGGACCGGGTCACCGCGCCGTCCAGGTCACCCCGGCGCAGCGCCTCCCGGCGCAGCCGGCGGGCCCGGGCGGCCAACTCGTCCAGGCCGCCCCGGTTGTCCGGGCCCCGGCGCAGCAGGTCGCGGAGCGCCTCCCGCAGGCTGCCGCCGGCCAGCACCTCCGCGCCGACGGAGTCCACGGCGGCACGCACGTCGTACGGCGGGGCGAGCGGATCGGGGCCGCCCTGCCACTGGCCGTACCGGAACCGGTTGCCGGCCATGCTCAGCTCCGACCGCCGTAGACGGTCCGGCCGGACTCGGTGACGTCCTTGCCGAGCCGGCGGGTCAGGTGCAGCCCCTCCAGCACGAACTCGACCCCGGCGGCGGCCTGCTCCGGGGTGGGCGCGTCGCCCAGCCCCAGCCGGTCCAGCGCCTTGGCCAGCCCCGGCACGGTGCCGACCTGACGCAGCAGCTCCGCCGAGGAGACCAGCTCACCGGTCTCGATCACCGCCCCCTCGGCGACCAGCGCGGTGAACCCGGAGAGGTCCAGTCCGGCCAGCCGGGCCCGGAACGTCTCGGCGGTCACGGTCCGCAGCAGGTGGGCCAGGATCTCGATCTCCCGCCCCTCCTCGCCGCTCTCGAACTCGACCTTGCCGCGCAACGTCGAGGTCACCGACACCGCGTCACCGACCCGGGCGACCGGCGCCTCCGGCCGTACCGTGGCGTCGCCGGCGGCCGACGCGGTGCCGGCGGGGCCGGCGAGCAGGCCGGCGCGGCGCAACGCGGCGGCGGCGACCGTCTCGGCGGCGGCGATGGCGAACCGGGCGGAGACGCCGGACCGGGGGTCCACCGACGACGACTCGCGCACCGCGCGGGCGAACCGGGCCAGCACCTCCAGCACGTGCTCCGGCACCTCGGCGACCAGGTCGGCCTCCTGCCGGATCAGCGCCAGCTCCAGCTCCAGGTCGACCGGGTAGTGGGTACGGACCTCCGCGCCGAACCGGTCCTTGAGCGGGGTGATGATCCGGCCCCGGTTGGTGTAGTCCTCCGGGTTGGCGCTGGCCACCAGGAACAGGTCCAGCGGCAGGCGGAGCTGGTAGCCACGGACCTGGATGTCCCGCTCCTCCAGCACGTTGAGCAACGCCACCTGGATGCGTTCGGCCAGGTCGGGCAGCTCGTTGACGGCGAAGATCCCCCGGTTGGTGCGCGGCACCAGCCCGAAGTGGATGGTCTCCGGGTCGCCGAGGGTACGCCCCTGGGCCAGCCGGATCGGGTCGACGTCGCCGATCAGGTCACCGACGCTGGTGTCCGGGGTGGCCAGCTTCTCGCCGTAGCGCATCGAGCGGTGCAGCCAGCCGATCGGCAGGTCGTCACCGGCCTCGGCGACCAACGCGCGGGAGGAGGGGGTGAGCGGGTGCAGCGGATGCTCGTTGAGCACCGAGCCGGGCAGCACCGGGGTCCACTCGTCGAGCAGCGCCACCAGCGAGCGGATCAGTCGGGTCTTGCCCTGGCCGCGTTCGCCGAGCAGCACCATGTCGTGGCCGGCGAGCAACGCCCGCTCGACCTCGGGCAGCACGCTGTCGTCGTAGCCGACGATGCCGGGGAAACGGTCCTCGCCGGAGCGCATCCGGGCCAGGAGGTTGTGGCGGAGTTCCTGCTTGACGGTCTGGTACCGGTGTCCGGCGGCGCGCAGCGCGCCGAGGGTGCCCGGCAGGTCGGCGGGCGGGACCGGGAGAGCCTGGTTGGGCGCAGTCACCCGACCCACGCTAGCGCGCTCGGGTGGCCGGCGGTCCACCTCGTTGGGGATCGATGCCGTGAACCCTCCCGGCCCCGACGGGGCTGGCCTGCCTGGCGGACCGTTGTCAACGTACCATTGACGTATGGTGCCGGAGCTGGACGAACTGGCCGGCCTGCGCGCCGCCCGCCGTCGCCTGGACGAGCGGGAGCTGGAGCTGATCGACCGTGCCCGCCACGCCGGCGTCACCTGGGCGCAGCTCGCCGGCGCGCTGGGGCTGAGCAGCCGGCAGGCCGCCGAGCAACGCTGGCAGCGCCTGACCGCCGCCCGCCGGGCGCGGCGGCGGGACCTCGACCTGGGCTGGCCCGCGCGGATCACGGCGCTGCGCGCCGCCGTCGAACGGCTGCACCGGTGGATCGACGCCGATCGGCGCTGGGACGACCGGTTCCCGCGGGCGACGCTCGTCCGCCGCACCGTCGCGTCAGCCCTCGATGCCGAGCCGGGCTCGTTGTACACGTTGGCGTCGCACGTCGCCGACGACCTCGCGGAGGCCGGGCACGAGCGACTGCCGGCGCCGGTCCGGTCCGCCTCGACGGACCTACGGACCACCCTGTCAACGTCTCATTGACACCAGGCGTCCTCATTGCGCGCGTATCACTCAATACCGGGATGAGTCGACGGGACTCGACACTGGAGGGCAGATGCGCCGCAACGCCGTGCTGTTCGTGACCATCTCCCTGCTGTCCGGCTTCGGTAGCGGCGTGATGACCCCGGTGGCCGGGATCTGGCTCCTCGACCCACCGGCTCCACCGGCCTCGCGGCGCTCGCCGGGCTCTGCGTCTACGTGCCCGTGCTCGCCGGTCCATGAGCGGCGCTCGCACCCCACCCGTCGGGCCGGCCGTCAGCGGTGCTCGGCGACGTACCGCTGCGGGTCCTTGTCGGCGAAGCGCAGGTTGCGGCCGGACCTGTGCTCGCCGTAGAAGGTCAGCCAGCGGGCGCCCAGCTCGGCCCGCAGCTCGACGGAGGCGTGGCGGCGGAAGTCCGGCAGCGCCTCGTCCTCCTCCTCGGCGAGGTGTTCGCTGTTCTCCCGTCGGGCCTGCCACACCGCCGCCCACCACTCGTCGGAGCCGACCGGATGCCGCTTCGACTCGGCGATCGCGTCGCGGATCTTGTTGTGGTCACCGATCGCGTCGGCGGTCTCGTCCTCGCCGTCGTCGCCGTGCCGGACCAGGTGCGGGTAGAGGATCGCCTCCTCCGCCTCGGCGTGGACGTCCAGGTGCAGGGCGAGCGCCTCCCAGACCGCGAGCAGTTCGGCGTCGTCGCGGGCGTCGTCCAGGCGGGCGAAACCGCGCCGGAAGGCGGCGTGGTCGTCCAGGATCAGCGCGGTGATGTCGTCCATGATCGGTTCACTTCCCCCATGTCGGGCGGCAGGTAGCGCTGCCCGAAGGTACCCCGGCCGACCGGACGGCATGCCCGTCTTGCCGGGCCGACCTCGGAGCCGACCCGCCCGGGCCGTCCGGCACCCGGCCGGCGGCGTCCCCGGCCGCACTAGGGTCGAGATCATGACCTACCTCGCCGCGGACGACCGCTACGACCAGATGACCTACCGCCGCAGCGGGCGCAGCGGCCTGCGACTGCCCGCCATCTCGCTCGGGCTGTGGCACAACTTCGGGCCGGACCGCCCGTTCGACAGGCAGCGGGACATCGTCCGCCGCGCGTTCGACCTCGGCATCACCCACTTCGACCTGGCCAACAACTACGGCCCGCCGCCCGGCGCGGCGGAGGAGGCGTTCGGCCGGCTGCTCGCCACCGACCTGAAGCCGTACCGGGACGAGCTGGTGGTGTCCAGCAAGGCCGGCTACCTGATGTGGCCCGGCCCGTACGGCGAGTGGGGCTCCCGCAAGTACCTGATCTCGTCGCTGGACCAGTCGCTGCGCCGGATGGGGCTGGACCACGTCGACATCTTCTACTCCCACCGCTTCGACCCGGACACCCCGCTGGAGGAGACGATGGGGGCGCTGGACGCCATCGTCCGCTCCGGCCGGGCGCTCTACGTGGGCGTCTCCAACTACGACGCGGAGCAGACCGCGCGGGCCGCCGCGATCCTGCGTGACCTGGGCACCCCGCTGCTGATCAACCAGCCGTCGTACTCGATGGTCAACCGCTGGACCGAGGACGACGGGCTGCTCGACACGCTGGCCGAGGTCGGCGCGGGCTGTATCGCGTACAGCCCGCTGGCCCAGGGGCTGCTCACCGACCGTTACCTCGACGGCATCCCGGCCGACTCCCGGGTCCGCACGAGCGTCTTCCTCGACGAGAACGACGTGACCGACGAGCGGCTCGCCACCGTCCGGGGCCTCGCCGGGGTCGCCGAACGGCGGGGGCAGACGCTGGCCCAGCTCGCCCTGGCCTGGGCGCTGCGCGACCCCCGGATGACCAGCCTGATCATCGGGGCGAGCAGCGTCGCCCAGCTGGAGGGCAACGTCGCCGCCCTGCGCCACCTCGACCTCACCCCCGACGACCTGACCGAGATCGACCGCCTCCTCGCCTGACGGCCGGGCTGGGCTGGGCCCGCCCTGGGCCTGGGCTGGTGGGCCGATGATGCGGCATCGGGGCTCGGGGACAGCGCTGGCTGGCCGACGATTGTGTGGATCATGGCCGCCCGGCGCGGGTCACCAGACGCGGCGGCGGCCGGCCCGGTGGTTGCGGACGCCGCAGGGGCGGCCGGGCGGGACGGGTGCCGGGCGGCGCAGGCGGGTCGCCACCACCGCCACCAGCAGCAGCACCCGTTCCCCGTGGTCGATGC
>NZ_JACGMO010000157.1:0-14895 GCF_015354745.1 Micromonospora sp. S-DT3-3-22 | reverse complement strand
GCGGCACCGGCGCGGCCCGGCTGCTCGCCTTCACCACCCATGTCGTGCCGGTGCCCGAACCGGCCGCCCCGGTGGCCCCGCCGGTCGTCGAGGAGGCGCCGGAGAGCCTGCTCGACGCGCTGGTCGGCCGGCTGGCCGGGCAGGGGCCGCCGGCCCACCAGGTGTGGCTGCCGCCGCTGGACCGGGCGCCCGCCCTGGACGAGTTGCTCGGCCCGCCCGGCGTCGACCCCGAACGGGGGCTGACCTTCGCCAACCCGGAGCTGCACGGCGGCCTCCAGGTGCCGGTGGCGGTGGTCGACAAGCCGTACGAGCAACGACGGGACCTGCTGTGGCTGGCGCTGGGCGGGGCCGCCGGGCACGTGGCGGTGGTCGGCGCGCCGCAGAGCGGCAAGTCGCACGCGTTGCGGACGCTGGTCTGCGCGCTGGCGCTCACCCACACGCCGGCCGAGGCGCAGGTCTACTGCCTGGACTTCGGCGGCGGCGGGTTGACCGCGCTGCGGGAGCTGCCGCACGTGGGCGGGGTCGCCGGCCGGGCCGACCCGACGGTGGTCCGGCGTACGGTCGGGGAGATCGCCACGCTGCTCGCCGAGCGGGAACGCCGCTTCACCGAGCTGGGCGTCGAGTCCATGGCGGCGTGGCGCAAGCGGCGGCGGGCGCTCGCCGCCGCCGGTCAGCCCCCCGTCGACCCGTTCGGTGACGTGTTCCTCGTCGTCGACGGCTGGGCCACCCTGCGCGGCGAATACGACGACCTGGAACCCCTGATCACCGACCTGGCCACCCGGGGCCTGTCGTACGGGGTGCACGTGGTGGCGAGCGCGGTGCGCTGGCTGGACTTCCGCCCCGGCATCCGGGACCTGTTCGGGTCCCGGATGGAGCTGCGGCTGGGTGACCCGTCCGACTCGGTGGTGAAGCGGGTGGCGGCGGCCGGGGTGCCGGAGCAGGCGGGGCGGGGCATCACCGCGCAGAGCCTGCACTTCCTCACCGCCCTGCCGCAGCTCACCGGCGGGGACACGGCGGATCTGGTGAAGGCGGTGGCGGGTGCCTGGTCGGGGCCGGCCGCGCCCCGGGTGCGGCTGCTCCCCCCGGTGCTGCCGTACGCCGACCTGGACACCACCGCCGGCACCGGGCTGGCGTTCCCGATCGGGGTCGCCGAGGCGGACCTGCGTCCGGTGCTGCTCGACTTCGCCACCGAGCCGCACTTCGTGGTCTTCGGCGACGCCGAGTGCGGCAAGTCGTCGTTCCTGCGGGCGCTGGCCACCTCGATCGTCGCGCGGTTCACCCCGGAGCAGGCCCGGGTGATCCTGGTCGACTACCGGCGCAGCCTGCTCGGCACCGTCGAGACCGACCACCTGATCGGGTACGGCACGGCGGCGGCGCACACCACCGAGCTGATCGAGTCGGTCGCCGGCTACATGCGGGGCCGGCTGCCCGGCCCGGAGGTCACCCCGGCCCAGTTGCGGGACCGTTCCTGGTGGTCCGGCCCGGAGTTGTTCATCCTGGTAGACGACTACGACCTGGTGTCCAGCGGCCCGGCGAACCCGCTGCGTGGGCTGGAGGAACACCTGCCCCAGGCCCGGGACGTCGGCCTGCACCTGGTGCTGGCCCGCCGCTGCGGTGGCGCCGGCCGCTCCCAGTACGAGCCGGTCGTGCAGCGCCTGCGGGAGTTGTCCACCGCCGGCCTGGTGATGAGCGGCAGCCCGGACGAGGGTCAGCTCGTCGGCGCGGTCCGGCCGGGGCCGTTGCCGGCGGGGCGTGGTCGGCTGGTCACCCGGCGCGAGGGGGTCCGCCTCGTTCAGCTGGCACATCTGCCGCCACCGTGATCCGGGTGTGCCGGAACGTGCCGTGTCGGCAGCCGGAACCGGTAATCTCCGAGCAGCATGTGTCCCGCGTGATGAATGGCTGACGATGTGACCAGGGTTCGGCAGGGCTCTCCGACGGCGCTGCACCGGTTCGCCGGGCGGGCGCTGCTCGGTGTCGCGGCGACCACCGTCACCGTGCTCGGCACGGCCCCGCCGCCCGCGTCCGCCGTGGCCCCGTCCTCGTCCACCCTGGTCGGGACGCGGGCCGGCAGTCCGCTGGCCGAGCCCGACTTCGCCCCGGTGCAGGCGCGTGCCGACCGGGTCCGCGACGACCAGTTCCAGCTCGACGAGTTGAACGCGGCCACCGCCTGGCGTACCTCGACCGGGCGTGGCGTCACGGTGGCGGTGATCGACTCCGGGGTGGACGGCAACCACCCCGACCTGGTCGGCCAGGTGCTGCCCGGCATGGATCTGGTCTCCCCCGGCGGCGGTGACGAGCCGGACCCGGTGGGGCACGGCACCACGGTGGCCAGCCTGATCGCCGGGCGGGGCGACGACCGGCGGGGCGTGGTCGGGCTCGCGCCGGACGCCCGTATCCTGCCCGTGCGGGTGCTCGACAACGAGAACCGGTACGACGACGCGATGATCGTCGCCCGGGGGGTGCGCTGGGCGGTCGACAACGGCGCCCGGGTGATCAACCTGTCGCTGGGCGGCAGCGGCGACAGCCCGGCCCTGGCCGCCGCGCTGGACTACGCGTTCGCCCGGGACGTGGTGGTGGTGGCCTGCACCGGCAACGTCGCCACGTCCACCACCTCGAAGGTCTGGTATCCGGCGCGGGAGCCGGGGGTGATCGCGGTGGCCGGTCTGGAACGCGACAGCGAGAACCTCTGGTCCGGTTCGATCACCGGTCACGCCACCACGTTGACCGCACCGGCGACCGGCCTGGTCGGGGCCCGCCCGCCGAGCAACTACTGGGGCGTGCAGGGCACCAGCTTCGCCGCGCCGCTGGTGACGGCGACGGCCGCCCTGGTCCGCGCCCGCTACCCGGACATGTCCGCCGGGGACGTGGTGAACCGGCTGCTGAGCACCGCGAAGGACATCGGCCCCGTCGGCCGGGACGACCGTTTCGGGTACGGCCTGGTCGACCCGGTGGCCGCGCTCACCGCCGACGTGCCGCTGATCGGCTACAACCCGTTGGACGACAACGACTCCCCCGGGGTGGTCGGGTTCGGGCCGGCCCCCGGTTCCGCCGAGGACGCCCGCGCCGGTGGCACCGGCAGCGACCCGCTCGGGTTCACCGCGCCCCGCCAGCAGACCCGGTGGACGGCGCAGCCGGCCGGCGGCGCCGACGAGGACGCCCCGCGTCGGCTGTGGACGGGTGTCGCCGTCGCGGCGGCCCTGGTCACCGGGGTCGCGTTGATGGTCCGCCGGTTCCGGCTACGGGGCCGCTGAACCGGGCCTGATTGCGGGTTCGGGTGGGTAGAGCAGGTCGCATGAGTTCCTCCGGTCCGCGTACCTCCGTGTCCCCGTCGGGCCGGTCCTGGCGGGACCGCCGCCTGGACCCGGACCACTCGCTCGGGTTGCGGCTGACGCTGGCGTCGACGGCGGCGTTCCTGGTGCTGGTGCCGTTCGCGCTGCTGGCGGTGCTGGTGGTCGGGGCCTGGCCGCCGCTGCACGACCTGGACGCGGCGGTCACCGACGCCCTGCACCGGTTCGCCGCCGACCATCCGGTGTGGGTGCGGGTGATGAAGGCGTGGACACATCTGGCCTCGCCGGGGCCGCTGCGGGTGGCCGCGTTGGTCGTGGTGGTGTGGCTGTGGCGTCGCGGGGCCCGCCGGCTGGCGCTCTGGGTGGTCACCACGATGGTCGTCGGCGGGACGTTGGGGGCGGTGCTGAAGCTGCTCGTCGGCCGGGACCGCCCGGAGCTGCTCGATCCGGTGGCGCGGGCCGCCGGGTACTCCTTCCCGTCCGGGCACGCGCTGAACGCGACCCTCGCGGCGGGGGTGCTGCTGCTGGTGTTCCTGCCGTTCACCCGGGGTCGTCCGGCGGCCCGGGTGGCGCTGTGGACGGTGGCCGTGCTGCTCGTCGGGGTGACCTGCCTGAGCCGGGTGGCGCTGGGCGTGCACTGGGCCAGCGACGTGCTCGGCGGTTGCCTGCTGGGGGTGGCGGTGGTGGCGGCCACCGCGGCGGCGTTCCGTACCTGGCGGGAGCAGGTCGGGCTGCCGGGCGGCCGGGCCACGGTCGACGGGGTGGCGCCGGAGCTGACCGACCCGCACGCGTAGCGGGCCTCCGGTCCGGGTACTGGGCGGCCATGTCAGCCATTGCTGCACAGGTCGCCAGGCGGGTGCTTCTTCCGGTGGCCCTGCTGCTCTCGTTCATGGTCCTGCTCGGGCTGCTGGTGACCCGGGTCCTCGACGACGTCTGGCCGTTCACCGTGGAGGACGCGGTCAACCGCGAGCTGGCGGCCGACCGTACCGGGGGGTGGAACGACGTCTCGTTGGTGTTCAGCACGCTGGCCAGCACCCAACTGATCGTCGTGGTCACCGTGCTGGTGGCGCTGGCGCTCCGGCTGGTGCTGCACCGTTGGCGGGAGCCGCTGTTCCTGTGCGCGGCGGTGTCCGCCCAGGCGCTGGTCTTCCTGCTCACCACGATGGCGATCGACCGTCGGCGGCCGGCGGTGGAGCACATGGACGTCTCCCCGCCGACGTCGAGTTTCCCGTCCGGCCACACCTCGGCGGCGGTCGCCCTCTATGTCGGCATCGCGCTGCTGCTGGCGCTGCGGGCCCGCAGCACCGCCGGCAAGGTCACCTGGTGGACGCTGCTGGTGCTGGTCCCGGTCGGGGTGGCGCTGACCCGGATGTACCGGGGCATGCACCATCCGAGCGACGTGGCGGCGTCCTTCGTCAACGGCGGCACCTGCGTGGCGATCATGGCGCGGGCGGTGCTCGACAGGTCACTGACCTGGGGTCGGGCCAAGCTGCCCGGCCTCACCCCGGCCGGCGGTGACGCCCCGGCCACCGCGCCGGCCGGCGGCTGACCACCCCCGGCCCCGGCCGGTCGGGCCGCGTCCGGGGGCTCAGGTGCAGTCGCCGGTGCCCACTCCCCGGGTACGCTCCGCGCCGGCCAGCGCCACCGGCCGGGCCTCCTCGGCGGTCACCGCGAAGCCGGTGTTCGGGTCGTCCGCCGCCGCCGCGAAGATCACCCCGAGCACCAGCCCGTTGGAGGAGACCAGCGGCCCGCCGGAGTTCCCGCTGCGCACCAGCGCCCGGATCGTGTAGATCTCCCGGTTGACCTTGCTGGCGTTGTAGATGTCCGGGCCCTCGATCCGGTCGACGTCGCGGATGCGGGCCGGGCGGGCGTCGTACGGGCCGTCGAGCGGGAAGCCCAGCACGATCGCGTCCGCGCCGCTGCCGGCCTGCCCGGCGGCGAAGCGCAGGGACGGACCGGGCAGCCCCGGCACGTGCAGCACGGCGAGGTCGCGGTCCGGGTCGTAGACGACGACCACGCCGTCGTACCGTTCGCCGCGCAGTTCGACCGCGACGGAGCGGGTGCCGGCGACGACGTGCGCGTTGGTCATCACCCGGTCGTCGGCGTAGACGAAGCCGGAACCCTCGATGCGGCGCGAGCAGCTCGGCGCGGACCCGAGCACCTTCACCACCGCCCGCTGGCTGTTCGCCACCACCTGGGAGCCGGCCAGCGCCGGGTCCGGCGGGGCGACCTGCCGGGCCGAGGTGCGCCCCAGCCCGTTGAAGACGTCGGGGAAACCGTTGGTGTCGACGGTGTCGCGCAGCGCCGTGGACAGCTCCTGGGCCTGGTCGGGCAGGACCCGGTCCACCACGGTCAGCAACGCGCTGTTCTTGACCGAGGCGGCCAGCCAGGGCAGCGACGAGGAACCCAGCGGCACGGCGACCAGCCAGGCCACCAGCATCACCGCGAGGATCGAGACGAACGCGCCGCCGATGTCGTCGGCCCGCTTGGCGACGTCGTTGGTGATCGTGCGGCGCAGGTGGGAGCCGAGCCAGCCGGCCAGCGCCTGACCGAGGACGGCGAGCCCGAAGACGGCGACCAGGGAGACCAGCACCCGCGTCCCGCTGTCGATGAACTGGCGGGCCAGCATCGGCCCGAGCTGGAGGCCGATGAGCGCGCCCAGGAAGAACCCCGAGAACGACAGCGCCCCGATGACGAAGCCCTGACGGTATCCGCTGATCGCGAACACGAGCATGAGCAGGAGCAGAACGAGATCCACGGCCGACACCGGTCAAGGGTACGTGCACCGGACACCGGTACGGCGCTGCGGCTGCGGAACGTGATGGTCAGGTCAGCGGACCGGCCAACTCGTCGGCCCTGTCGGTGCCGGCGGAGGGGGCCGGGGTGGCACCGGTCGGCGGCAGCTCGACCACCCGCGAGCGGGGCCAGGGGCGGGCCCACCCGGCCATCTCCAGCAGCGCGGCGAGCACCCCGGCGGTGAAGCCCCAGACCAGCATCCCCCGGACGGAGAACGCCGGGCCGGTCCAGCCGCTGGGGTGGCGGACCCGCATCCGGTTGGCCGGGTCGACCAGTTCGGCGACGGGCAGCCGGGCCACGTGCGCCACCTCGGCCGGTTCCCGGGGGTGCACCGGGTGCGGGCTGTGCCACCAGGCCAGCACCGGGGTGACCACGAACTCACTTACCGGAATCCAGAGCCTCGGCAGTTCGGCGAGGACGGTCACGCTGGCCGGGTCGAGGTCGACCTCCTCGTTGGCCTCACGTAGCGCGGTGGCCCGCGCGTCGGCGTCCCCCGGGTCGGCCGCGCCGCCGGGGAAGGCCGGCTGGCCGGCGTGGTTGCGCAGGGTGGCGGCCCGCTGGAGGATCAGCACGTCGGGGCCGACGCCGGGTTCCTCGCCGAGCAGCACCAGCACCGCGCTCTCCCGGCCGCCCTGCTCGGGGGTGGTCAGCCGGGTGAAGTCCTCGGCCCGGGCGGTGCCGAGCCGGCCCAGCAGCGGATCGAACCAGGACGGCGGACGGCGGTTCATCGGGTCGACCCGGCACCGGCGGTCGGTCTCACGCGGGCACCACCAGGCCGAGGTGCCGGCGGACCAGGTCGGCGAGGCGGGCGTCGTCCAGCGCGCCGGAGGTGTCGGTGTGCGCGATCCGCCCCTGCGCGTCCACCAGCAGGGTCAGCGGCACCGCCGTGCGGCGCAGCTCCCGTTGCAGGGCCTCGCCCTGGTCGAACAGGACCGGGAAGCGGATGCCGAAGTCCTCGCCGATGGCCTGTGCGCCGTCCCGGCTGTCCCGGCTGTTCACCCCGATCACCTGGAGCTGGCCGGCGGCGCGGACGCTTAGCCGTTGGAAGGCCGGCAGTTCCTGGCGGCAGGGCGGGCACCAGGAGGCCCACACGTTGATCACGGCCGGGCCGTGGATGTCGCGCAGCGCCACCGGGGCCCCACCGGTGAAGCAGGAGAGCACCAGTTCGGGCAGTGGGCTGCCGGTGTCGGCGACGGCGGACCCGGTCGGCGTGGGGGTCGGGCCGGGCGCGGTGGTGAGGGTGGCGCAGTCGGCGAACGGCGAGGGGCGCGCGGCGCGGGTGGGGCCGGTGGCGGAGCCCTCCCCGCCGCCGGTGGCGGTGCAGCCGGCGAGCACCAGCAGCACCGGGACGAGCAGCGCGGCGAGCCGGGGCTTCACGGCGCCTCCGCGACGACGGCCTGCGCCGGCACCAGCTCCGGGTCGACCCCGGCGGCGACCGCGAGGTCCCGGGCGCGGGGGCCCTTGAGCAGCTTGGCGGCGGCGGCCGGCTCGGTCGGCCCGAGCCCGTACGACGGGCAGAGCCGGGTGAGGGTGCACGCCCCGCAGGCGGGCTTGCGGGCGTGGCAGACCCGCCGGCCGTGGAAGATGATCCGGTGGGAGAGCATGGTCCACTCCCGCTTCGGGAAGATCGCCCCGATCTCGTGTTCGATCTTGACCGGATCGGTCTGGATGGTCAGCCCCCACCGCTGCACCAGCCGCTGGAAGTGGGTGTCGACGGTGATCCCCGGGACGTCGAAGGCGTTGCCCAGGATGACGTTGGCCGTCTTGCGGCCGATCCCGGGCAGCGTCACCAGGTCGGCCAGCCGGCCGGGGACCCGGCCGTCGTACCGCTCGGTCAGGGCCTGCCCCAGCTTGATCAGCGAGTCGGTCTTGTTGCGGTAGAACCCGGTCGGCCGGATCAGCTCCTCCAGCTCGGCCCGGTCGGCCCCGGCGTAGTCGGCGGCCGTCGGGTAGCGGGCGAACAGCTTCGGGGTGACCTCGTTGACCTTCTTGTCGGTGCACTGCGCGGAGAGGATCGTGGCGACGGCCAGCTCCAACGCGGTGGTGTGGTCCAGTTCGCAGTGGGCGTCGGGGTGCGCCTCGGTCAGCGCCCGGCCGATCCGCCGGGCGCGCCGGGTGCGGCCGAGATCCGTCTCGACCCGGCCGGGAGAGCTGATGGTCACGCCGGCCAGCCTACGTCGCCGCCCCGACAGGCCGCCGGACCACGCCCCCGGTCAGCCGGCGTCGGGCGGGCTGATCTTCCCCTTGCCGTCGAACCGGGCGGCGGTACGCGGGAAGTCGTTGGTGCTGAGCTGCTTGACCAGGCCGAGCCCCTGCCCGGCGGGGTCCATCCCCGGCTTGCCCACCGAACTCATCCGGGTGGAGGTGAACGAGCCACCGGCGAAGCTGCCGTCGGGCTTGAGCGAGACCTTCAGCACCCCGCCCCAGCCGAGCCGGCCGGTCGGGTTGAGCGACCGGGCGCCCCCGGCGAAGTTGCCCAGGCTGTAGGCGATCAGCCGGCCCTGGTAGAACTCCATCCCGCGCAGTACGTGCGGGCCGTGCCCGACGATCAGGTCGGCCCCGGCGTCGATCATGGCGTGGGAGAACTTCACCGGGTCGCCCCGGTTCTCGCCGAGGAACATCTCGGTGCCGGGGCGGACCCGGGTCTTGTCCGACCCCTCGCCACCCATGTGCACCTGCACCACGACCAGGTCGGCCATCGTCGTGGCCTTCTCGACGACCCCCTTGGCGGCGTCGATGTCGACCAGGCTGTTGGACCACGGGTACGACGAGAAGCCGGCCACCGCGACCTTCACCCCCTCGACCTCGACCACGGTGATCTGGTCGGGTGCGCCGGTGTGCTTGAGGCCGTGCTTCTCCAGCGCCTGCTGGGTGTTCTCGTAGCCCTGCGGGCCGAAGTCGTAGCCGTGGTTGTTGGCCTGGTTGAGCAGCTGGAAACCGGCGTCCTTGAGGTGGCCCGCGTACTCCGGCGGGACCCGGAACTGGTAGCAGTTGCTGGCGTTCGCGCCGCACTTGCCGGTGCCGGTGTCGGTGGTGAGCGGCTCCTCCAGGTTGCCCATCACCAGGTCGGCCTTGAGCGCGCCCTTGACCTCGTCGAAGAAGCCCTTGCCGCCGTTTGCGGGCAGCCGGGACGGGGCCATCCCCATGACGATGTCCCCGGTCGCCGACAGGGTGATCGCCTCGGTCTTGCCGGCCCCCCCGGTGGTCGGCACCGGGGAGCCGGTGGCGCCACCGCCGCCGCCCGGCCGCCAGACCGGGTCCGGGCTGTCGGACGACTGGCCGCAGCCGGCGAGGAGCACGGCGAGCAGCGCGCCGCAGGCGAGCGCGGTGCGGCGGCGGGGACGGGGCTGGAGGAAGGCGGCAGAGTACATCGCCCGCGACGCTACCGGGTGGCCAATCGACCGACGACGGGCCGATCGGACGGAAGTTCAGCCCGTCCGCCGCTGCGACCACGGGACGCAGGGCACCGCGCCGCCGTCCCGGACGGCCGCGTGGACGGCGCGGGCGAGCGGCGCGCCCCAGGTCGACCGGGGTCCGCCGTACGGCTCCGCCGGGTCGCCCGCCGGGCAGAGCACGGTGACCGCGTCGGTGGGGGTGCCGGTGCCGGGCAGGCCCAGTTCCCCGATCGCCTGGCACTTGGCCTCGGTGGCGGTGGCGACGGCGTTCACCAGCGCCGCGTCGCCGAGCGCCGCCGGCACGTACACCACGATGTTGACCGTTCCCACCCGCTGCGCCGGGGCGTGGGCGGGGTCCGGGGCGGCGGCCCACAGGGGGGTGCCGAGGCCGACGGTGGCCCAGGCCCGGACCCCGGTGTCGGTCCGGGTCACCACCTCGGCGACGTCCACGCCGGTGAGTAGGCCGACCCCGGGCCCGTCGAGGTCGAACCGGTCGGCGAGCGCGGCCAGGTGGGCCGCCGGGTCGTCCCGGTGGTACGACATCGGCACGGTCGCGTTGACCACCCAGTTGCGCGGGCCGACGCCGCCACCGAGCGGGCCGGAGCTGACCGACCGCAGCGGGGCGCGGGCCCGCCACACGAGCACCGGAATGTCCCACCCGTCCTCGGGGCGGTGGGTCAGCACCGGGTCGCTCAGCACCCGGACACCCTACGACCGGCGGCGGCGAACCCCGGTGACCAGGTGGTTCGGGCGGACGATCATAGTGCCCGATCGGGTCGGTGAGGTTACGCCCAACGATCAAGATTCCAGGGGTGCAGCTCTGATTCGTCCTCACGTGCGCCTAGACTTGGCGGCGCGCGAGGGATCAGCGGACGGCGGACCCGGCCGAGGGACGGCAACGCGCAACCGGAGGTGCGCGATGGACGAGGTACTGGCCCGCAGCGGGATCTTCCAGGGTGTCGACCCGGAGGCTGCCGAGGCGCTCGCCAAGGAGATGGAGACGATCGACGTCCGCAAGGGCGAGATCGTCTTCAACGAGGGCGAGCCCGGCGACAGTCTCTACATCCTCCTGTCAGGCAAGATCAAGGTCGGGCGTCGGGCAGCCGACGGCCGGCAGAACCTGATCGCGGTGATGGGCCCGTCGGACATGGTCGGTGAGCTGTCGCTCTTCGACCCCGGCCCGCGTACGGCCACCGCCACCGCGGTCACCGACACCCGCCTGGTCCGGCTGCGCAAGCAGGCGCTGCGGCCCTGGCTGAACAACCGGCCCGAGATCGCCGAGCAGCTGCTGCGGGTGCTCGCCCGCAGGCTGCGCCGGACGAACGACTCGCTGGCCGATCTGATCTTCACCGACGTGCCGGGCCGGGTCGCCAAGAACCTGCTCCAGATGGCCGGCCGGTTCGGCACCCGCGACGGCGGCGTGCTGCGGGTGACCCACGACCTGACCCAGGAGGAGATCGCCCAGCTCGTCGGCGCCTCCCGGGAGACGGTCAACAAGGCGCTCGCCGACTTCGCCTCGCGGGGCTGGCTGCGGCTGGACGGCAAGAGCATCATCATCCTCGACCCGGAGCGCCTCGCCCGCCGCGCCCGGGTCTGACCGGACGTACGCACCCCGAGCCGGGGCCGCCCCGACCGGCGGCCCTGGCTCGTCGGCATTCCGGCCCGGCGACCGTTCCGCCTGCCCCTACGGCGGGCCCGGTCGATCGGGTCAGCGACGGCGCGCTCTGCCCGCCGCAGAATCTCTCGACAACCCGCTCCGCCGGACGCGACCCTGGACCGGTGCTGGAACGGGTCGCAGTGCTCTCCGACGTCCACGGCGCGCTACCCGCGCTGGAGGCGGTGCTGGCCGAGCCGGAGGTGGCCGCCGCCGACCTGATCGTGGTCACCGGTGACGTGGCGGCCGGCCCGCAGCCGGTCGAGGTGCTGGACCTGCTGGCCGGGCTGGGTGACCGGGTCCGCTGGGTGCGCGGCAACGCCGACCGGGAGCTGGTGCAGGCCCGCGCCGGCCGGCCGTCGGAGCACGACGTCTCGAACTGGGCGGCCGGCCAGCTCCGGGCCGACCAGGTGGACCTGCTGGGCGCGCTGCCGCTGACGCTCACCCTCCCGGTCGCCGGCCTCGGCCCGGTGCTCTTCTGCCACGCCACGCCCCGCGACGACGAGGAGGTGGTGCTGGTCGACTCCCGGCCGGCCCGCTGGGCCGAGGTGTTCGCCGGGCTGCCCGCGCAGGTGCGCACCGTGGTCTGCGGGCACACCCACATGCCGTTCACCCGGCTGGTCGACCGCCGTCTGGTGGTCAATCCGGGCAGCGTGGGCATGCCGTACGGCGGGCCGGGGGCGTACTGGGCGCTGCTCGGCCCGGGGGTGCAGCTCCGCCGTACGGCGTTTGACGTCGACGCGGCCTGCGCCCGGGTCGCCGCCGGGTCGGGCTATCCGGACGCCGCCGCCTGGGCGGACGAGTACCTGCGCTCCCGGCACAGCGACCTCGACGCGCTCACCGCCTTCGCCCCGCGCGACGGCCGCTGACCGGCCACCGGGACCGGGGGCGGCGCGGTGGGCCCCGACGGGTCACCCGGAGCCGAAAAAGTCAGGCTTGACTGTTTGTTTCGACGGCGGCACGCTGTTCCCGTGTCCACCCCGGCGACCCGCGTCCCCCAGCAGGAACGCAGCCGCGCCACCCAGGCCCGGCTGCTGGAGGCGACTGTCGACTGCCTCGTGCGGTACGGCTGGTCGGGCACCACCACGACCGTGGTCGCCGCCCACGCCGGCGTCTCCCGGGGCGCCCAACTACACCACTACCCCACCAAGGCGGCCCTGGTCACCGCCGCCGTCGCCCACCTCGCCGAGCGACGCGCCGAGGAGCTACGCGTCGAGGCCGAGGCGCTGCCGGTCGGGTCGCAACGCCTCGACCGGGTGGTCGACCTGCTCGGCGTCGCCTTCACCGGGCCGCTCTTCGTCGCCGCGCTGGAGCTGTGGGTGGCCGCCCGCACCGACCCGGAACTGCGCGACGCGCTGGTGCCGCTGGAGGCGCGGGTAGGCCGGGAGATGCACCGGCTCACCGTGGCGCTGCTCGACGTGGACGAGCGCCGCCCCGGCGTCCGCGAGGCCGTGCAGGCCACCCTCGACCTGCTGCGCGGGCTCGGCGTGGCCAACCTGCTCAACGACGACTCGGTCCGGCGTACCGCCCTGCTGCGCACCTGGAAACGCCAGCTCGCCACCCTGCTCGCCCCCACAGCGGCAGCACCCGGCCACGACGACCCGACCTGACCCGTACTCACCGGCCCACCCGACCGGAGGCACCATGGTCGACCCGACCGCACTGCTCGTCGACCTGACCGACGAGTCCGACCAGCTCGACGCGCTCGTCGCCGCACTGCCCGCCGGGGCGTGGACGCGACCGACCCCCGCCCCCGGCTGGACCGTCGCCCACCAGATCGCCCACCTCGCCTGGACCGACCACGTGGCCCGGCTGGCCGCCACCGACCCGACGGCGTTCCACGCCTCGGTCACCTCGGCCCCCGATCCGGGGCGGCTGGTCGACGACGGCGCGACGGCGTTCCTGGCCCCGCCCGACGTGCTGCTCGACCGCTGGCGCAGCGGCCGGGCCGCGCTCGCCACCGCCCTCGCCGCCGTCCCCGCCGGGGAGAAGCTGCCCTGGTACGGCACCCGGATGTCGGCCGCCTCGATGGCCACCGCCCGGATCATGGAGACCTGGGCCCACGGCGAGGACGTCGCCGAGGCGCTCGACGTCACCCGTACCCCGACGGTGCGGCTGCGGCACGTCGCGCACCTCGGGTTCCGTACCCTCGGGCACGGCTTCGCCGTCCACGGCCGCCCGGTGCCAACGACGCCGGTGCGGGTCGAACTCGGCGCACCCGACGGGTCGCGCTGGGCCTTCGGGCCGGCCGACGCGACGGACCGGGTCGTCGGCCCGGCGCTCGACTTCTGCCTGCTGGTGACCCAGCGCCGGCACCGCGCCGACCTCGCGCTGGTCGCCACCGGCCCGACCGCCGACGCCTGGCTCGACGTGGCCCAGTCCTTCGCCGGCCCGCCGGGGGCCGGCCGCGCACCCCGCGCGAGCGCAGCCGGGACGGCCGTCCGGTGACCGGGGTGCTGCGGGTCGGCAACGCCTCCGGCTTCTACGGCGACCGGTTCACCGCCTGGCGGGAGATGCTCGACGGTGGTGAGCTGGACGTGCTGACCGGCGACTACCTGGCCGAGCTGACCATGCTGATCCTCGGCCGGGACCGGCTACGCGATCCCGGCCTCGGCTATGCGAAGACCTTCCTCCGCCAGCTCGAAGGGTGTCTCGGCACCGCCCTCGACCGGGGGGTACGGATCGTCACCAACGCGGGCGGGTTGAACCCGGCCGGGCTGGCCGCCGCGATCGGCACGCTCGCCGACCGGCTCGGCCTCGCCGTCCGGGTCGCCCACGTCGAGGGTGACGCCCTGGCCCGACCCGACGCGCTCACCGCCAACGCCTACCTCGGCGCGTTCGGCATCGCCGCCTGCCTCGACGCCGGGGCGGACGTGGTGGTCACCGGCCGGGTCACCGACGCCTCGCTGGCGGTCGGGCCGGCCATCGCCCGGTTCGGCTGGGGGCGGGACGACCTGGACGCGCTGGCCGGGGCGACCGTCGCCGGGCACCTGATCGAGTGCGGGGCGCAGGTCACCGGGGGCAACTTCAGCTTCTTCACCGAGCTGCCCGACGGCGGGCACCGGCCCGGCTTCCCGATCGCCGAGATCCACCCGGACGGCTCGTCGGTGCTCACCAAGCACCCCGGCACCGGCGGCGCGGTCACCGTCGAGACGGTCACCGCCCAACTGTTGTACGAGGTGGACGGCCCCGACTACCTCGGCCCGGACGTGGTGACCCGGCTGGACACGGTACGGCTGCACCCCGACGGGCCGGACCGGGTCCGGGTGGACGGGGTCCGGGGCACCCCGCCGCCGGCCACCCTCAAGGTGGGCGTCAACAACCTGGGCGGTTTCCGCAACGCGATGACGTTCGTGCTCTGCGGGTTGGACGTCCCGGCCAAGGCCGCCCTGGTCCGGGGGCAGATCGAGGCGGCGGTCGGCGCGGACGGGCTGGAGTTCACGCTGGCCCGTACCGACCACGTCGACGCGGTCGACACCGAGACGGCGAGCGCGCTGCTGCACGTACACCTGCGCGACGGTGACCGGGCGCGGGCCGGGCGGGCGTTCTCGGCGGCGGCGGTGGAACTGGCCCTCGCCTCCTATCCCGGGTGCACGCTGACCAACCTGCCCGGCGACGCCACCCCGTACGGGGTCTTCACCGCCGACGCGGTGCCGCAGGCCGACGTGCCGCACGTGGCCGTCCTGCCGGACGGCACCCGGCTGCCGGTCCCCCCGCCCCGGACCGTGACCCCGGCCGGGACGCCGCCCGGGGCCGGGCCGGC
>NZ_JACGMO010000156.1:0-14950 GCF_015354745.1 Micromonospora sp. S-DT3-3-22 | reverse complement strand
CGGCGCGGCCTCACCCCCGGCACGGTGGACCCGCTGCTGGTGTCGGTGCCGGCGCTGGTCGCGGTCGCCGCGTCGGTGCTGGCGCTGCGGCTGTACCCGTGGCCGGTGCGGCTGGCCGGCCGGCTCGCCGCGCGTACCCGGGGAAGTGTCGCCTTCCTGGGCACGGCCCGCGCCGGCCGGGCGGCGGCGGCCACCCCGCTGGTCGTGGTGGTGCTCGCGGTCGCCACCGCCGCGTTCTGCGCGGTGGTCGCCACCGGCATCGAGGACACCCGCGACGACGTCGCCACCCGCGCGGTGCCGGCGGACGCGCTGATCCGGGGCGACCGGCTCGCCCCGGACACCGGACCGGCGCTGCACCGGCTGCCCGGGGTGCGGGCCGCCACCGGACTGGTCGACGAGTCGGCGCAACGCCTGGCCACCGACGCCCTGGGTACCGACGCCCGGCTGCGCGACACCAGCGTGCTGCTGGTCGACGGCCCCGGGCTGGCCCGCACGGCGCGGGCCGCCGGCCGGGACGTCCCGGTGCCCGGCCCGCTGCGCGACGCCCGGCCCGGCGACGGCCCGCTGCCGGCGGTCGTCTCCCCGGCGGTCGCCGCCGACCTCGCCGACGCCGGCCTGCGGTCCGCCTTCGTCACCGTGCAGGGCCAGCGGTACGAGTTCACCCCCGCCGACACCGTCGCCGACTTCCCGCTGGCCCGGCCGAACACCGGCCGGTACGTGGTGCTGCCCTGGCAGGCGCTGCCCCGGCGGGACAGTCCGCCGGTGCCCACCGCATTCCTGGTGGCCGGCGACCGGCTCGACGCCGGGGCGCTGCGTCAGGCCGGGGACGAGGGTCAGCAGCGCTACCAGACCGGCGGCGCGGTCACCGGCCGGGAACGGCCCCGGGGCGTGGCGGTGGAGACCTGGTCACAGACCCGGCTGCGGCTGGGTGGCGGGGGCGCGAACGGGCTGCTGGCGTTCGGGTTCACCGCCGGTGCGGTCGCCGGTGGTGTGTTGGCGCTGCTCGCGGTGGCGTTCACCGTGCTGGCCGGGGCCCGCGCCCGGGGCGAGGTGCTGTCCCGGCTGCGCACCCTCGGGCTGTCCCGCCGGCAGTGGCGGGGGCTGCTGCTGGTGGAGCTGGCCCCGCTGGTCGGGGTGTCGGTGCTGACCGGCGCGCTGGTGGGGGTGCTGCTGCCGGTGCTGCTCACCCCGCTGCTCGGCCTCGCCGCGTTCACCAGCGGCACCCCGGTACGGGTGGGTTTCGCCCCCGGTCCGGTCGCCGCCACGGTCGGGCTCGGCGTGGTCGCGCTGGGCTTCGCCCTGGCGGTGGAGGCCCTGAACAACCGTCGGATGCGCCTCGGCGAGGTGCTCCGACTCGGAGAGGAGAGCTGAGATGACCACGACCGCCGAGAACCCCGTCGTCCCCGACCTGGCGGACCTGCAACGTCGGGCGGCGCAGCGGGCGGCCGAACGGGCCGGCGGGCAGGACCGGCTGCGCGGGCACATCGTCTGCGACGGGCTGGTCCGGATCTTCAAGACCGAGGGGGTCGAGGTGGTCGCCCTCCAGGGGCTCGACCTGGTGATCGACCGGGGCGAGCTGGTGGCGATCGTCGGGGCCTCCGGCTCGGGCAAGTCGACCCTGCTCAACATCCTCTCCGGGCTGGACACCCCGACCGCCGGCATCGCCCGGGTCGCCGAGTACGACCTGCTGTCGCTGTCCGCCCGCCGCCGGCTGGCCTACCGGCGACGCACCGTCGGGTTCGTCTGGCAGCAGACCGGCCGGAACCTGCTGCCGTACCTGACCGCGCGGGAGAACGTGGAACTGCCGATGCGGCTGGCCCGGCGCGGCGGTGGCGGCCGGGCCCGCCGGCAGCGCGCCGGGGAACTGCTGGACCTGGTCGGGGTGGGGCACTGCGCGGACCGGCGGCCCGGTCAGCTCAGCGGCGGCGAGCAGCAGCGCTGCGCGGTGGCGGTGGCGGTCGCCAACGACCCGGAGGTGCTCTTCGCCGACGAGCCGACCGGCGAGCTGGACGAGGCGACCGGCGCGGAGGTCTTCGCGGCGCTGCGCACCATCAACGCCGAACTGGGGGTGACCGTGGTGGTGGTCACCCACGACCACGCCGTCGCCGACCAGGTCCGCCGCACCGTCGCGATCCGCGACGGCCGGACCGCCTCCGAGGTACGCCGCACCGCGCGCATCGGCGTCGACGGCAGCACCGAACTGGTCAGCGAGGAGTACGCGGTGCTGGACCGGACCGGGCGGATGCAGCTACCGGCGCCGTTCGTGGAGGCCCTGGCCCTGCGCGACCGGGTCCGCCTCGACCTCGCCCCGGACCACGTGCAGGTCCGCCCCGGCGACCGGACGCCGCAACAGAACGGGAGTGACGCATGAGCGAGCAGGTTTCCGTCCGGGCCACCGACCCGGTCACCGACGAGGTGGTGCGGGTCGAGCAGGTGAGCCGCACGTTCGGCCGGGGACGGCACGCCGTGCACGCCGTCCGGGAGGTCTCCTTCACCGCCGCCCGGGGCGAACTGGTGGCGGTGCGGGGGCGTTCCGGCGCCGGCAAGACCACCCTGCTCAACCTGGTCGGCGGGCTGGACCGCCCGGATGCCGGCCGGGTGCGGGTGGCCGGGCACGACGTCACCGACGCCGGTGAGAACGAGCTGCTGCGGCTGCGCCGGGGGACCGTCGGCTTCGTGTTCCAGACCTTCGGGCTGGTGCCGATCCTGTCGGCGGCGGAGAACGTCGGGGTGCCGTTGCGGCTGGCCCGGGTCCCGGCGGCCGAGCGCGAGGAGCGGGTGGCGGTGCTGCTGGAACTGGTGGGTCTGGGCGCGCACGCCCGACAGCGCCCGTACGAGCTGTCCGGCGGGCAGCAGCAGCGGGTCGCGATGGCCCGCGCCCTGGCCAACGAACCCGACCTGCTGATCGCCGACGAGCCGACCGGTCAGCTCGACTCCGAGACCGGCCGGGCGATCATGGATCTGCTCCGCGCGGTGGTGCACGCCCGGGGGATGACCGCGCTGGTCGCCACCCACGACCCGGCGTTGATCGAGGTGGCCGACCGGACGCTGACCCTGCGCGACGGCCGCCTGGCCGACGACTGACCCCGTCAGAGGGGGAGCTTCATGCCCTCGTGGCTGGCGACGAAGCCGAGGCGTCGGTAGAACCGGTGCGCGTCGGTGCGGGACTTGTCGGTGGTGAGCTGCACCAGCCCGCAGCCCCGCTCGCGGGCCCGGTCGATCGCCCAGGCCATCATCGCCTCACCCACCCCCTGCCCGCGCAGGTCGGCGCGGACCCGCACCGCCTCGACCAGCGCCCGTTCCGCGCCGTGCCGGCCCAGCCCGGGAATGTAGGTGAGCTGGAAGCAACCGACCACCTCCCCGTCGCGTTCGGCCACCACCTGCTGGTTGCGTGGGTCGGCGGTGATGTCGGCGAAGGCCCGCTCGTACGCCTCGTCCACCGTGGGGTGCTCGCGGGCCCGGCCGAGCACGTCGTCGGCGAGCAGGGCCAGGATGGCGGGCAGGTCGGCGCGGACCGCCTCGCGCAGGGTCACCTCGGTCACGCCGGGCAGCCTGTCACAGCGACCCTGGTCGATCGACGGGCGGAGGTGGCGGACGGGGTGCAGCATGATGCGACATGGAGCCGTTGCTGCTGCCGTTCCGGTGGATCTACCGGGGTCTGGTCTGGTTCGCCAACTCGCCCCGGACGCTGATCACGTCGTACCTGCTGATGATCGTGGTGGCCGGGGTGATCTACGGCCAGGTGGAGCAGCGCAGCGCTGCCGACGCCGTCTGGTGGGCGGTGGTCACCGCCTCCACCGTCGGGTACGGCGACATCTCGCCGACCACCTGGGCCGGCCGGGCCCTCGCCGCGTTGCTGATCTCTACGATGGTGCTGCTGGTCATCCCGCTGATCACCGCGCACTTCGCCAGCCGGCTCATCGTCGACGACGACGCGTTCGAGCACGTCGAGCAGGAGGAGTTGAAGAACGACGTGCGGCGGATGCGGGCCCTGCTGGAGGAGTTGGCCGCCCGGCAGGGCATCGCGCTGCCGGAACTGCCCCCGCCGCCGGCCCCACCGGACCACGCCACCCTCGTCCGGCAACGGCTACGCGGACGCCGCAACCGCCGCTGACCCGCCGCCCGCTGTCTGGCCGTCGCCGGTCAGCGGGCGGGGCAGCGCAGCCCCTCCCGGGGAACGGTGAGCGAGATCAGGTAGGCGTCCACCGCCTCGGTGATGCAGGAGGTCTGCGGGTAGGCGGTGTGCCCCTCGCCCTCCCAGGTGAGCACCCGCCCGACCCCCAGCATGTCGGCCAGCCGGGCGGTCTGCTCGTACGGGGTGGCCGGGTCACCGGTGGTGCCCACCACCACGATCGGCGGCGCGCCGTCGGCCCGGCCGGTGGGGTACGGGTCCCGCCCGCCCGGCCACTCGACACAACCGAACATGCCCACCGCCAGGGCCGGCCCGAACAGCGGATACTTCTGCCGCCACTCGGACTGCAACTGGCGGATCTGGTCGACGCCGGGCTTCTCGGTCTCGTCGGCGCAGTTGACCGCCAGGTTGGCGTCGAAGAGGTTGGAGTAGTGCCCGTCCTCGCCCCGCCCGGCGTACGAGTCGGCGAGCTTGAACACGTCGGTCGGGTCGCCCTCGTCGAGGCGGTCGATCGCGCGGGCCAGTTCCTCCCAGCCCGACTCCGTGTAGAGCGAGGAGATCACCGCGTAGAAGACCCACCCGGAGGTGGCCTCCCGCCCGTCGGCACCGCGTACCGGGGAGACCTTCGCCTTGTCGATCGCCGAGGTCACCGCGCCCCGGGCGTCCGGGGCGACCGGGCAACGGCCGGCGTTCGCCGCGCACCACCTGTCGAAGTTGTCGAACGCCCGCTCGAAGCCCCGGGCCTGGCTCTCCGAACCGGCCACCAACTGCTGCCGGGGGTCGACCGCGCCGTCGAGCACCAGCGCCCGGACCCGCTGCGGGTAGAGCTGCGCGTAGGTCGCGCCGAGCAGGGTGCCGTAGGAGTAGCCGAGGTAGGTGAGCTTGTCGTCGCCGACGGCGGCCCGGACCGCGTCCATGTCCCGGGCGGCCTGCTCGGTGCCGTAGAGCGGGAGCTGGTCGCCGTACCGGTCGCCGCAGCCCCGCCCGATCCGCCGGTTGAGCGCCTGGTAGCCGTCGAAGGACTGCTGGCTGCGCGGATCGGGGTCGTAGCCGAAGCTGGCGTCGAGGTCGGCGTCGGAGATGCACTTCACCGGGCTGGACCGGGACACCCCGCGCGGGTCGAAACCGACGATGTCGAACCGGTCGGTGACCGCCGTGGGCAGGCCCCCGAACGACGGCCCGAACGACAGGTAGACGGCGGTGTCCACGCCGGACCCGCCCGGCCCGCCCGGGTTGATCACCAGGGAACCGATCCGGTCCCGCTGCTTGGTGGAGCGGACCCGCAGCAACGCGATCTCGAAGGTCTCGCCGCTGCCCGGCCCGGCGGTCGCCCCCGTGCCGGTGCCCCAGTTGCGCGGCACGGTGATCCGGGCGCACTCGTACCGCATGCCCGGAGCGCCCCGGCCGACCAGATCCTGGGCGACCTCGGGACAGGGCCGCCAGGTGGGTGCGGTGCCGGCTTCCGCCGCCGACGAGTCCTCGGTACGCGGGGCGAACGCCGGCAGGGTGCACCCGGTGACGAGCAGCGCGCCCGCGACGAACCCGGCCAGGGCGAGCCGGAACCGGCGGTTACGGCGGGCGGTGCTGGTCACCGGCGAACCTCCATGATCGGGTAGCAGTCAGGCTACGCCGGGGTGTCGACGGCCGGCGGCACGGTCGCCGCCGGATCACCCCGGAGCACCTGGTCGACGTCGAAGCGCACCGGACGGTCGAGCTGGTCGTACCGGCAGGACCGGGGATCGCGGTCGGGCCGCCAGCGGACGAACCGGGCGGTGTGCCGGAACCGGTCGCCCTCCATCGCGTCGTAGCCGACCTCCATCACCAGCTCGGGCCGCAACGGCACCCAGTCGAGGTTCTTGCCGCCCGTCCACCGGCTGACCCCGCCGGGGATGCGCTGGCCGCGCTCGTGGTCGCCGTGCACCCACGGGTGCTCGGCGTCGCCCTCCCGGTAGGGGGCCAGCTCGTCGAGCAGCTCCTGCCGGCGGGCCATGGTGAACGAGGCGCTCACCCCGACGTGGTGCAGCACCCCGGCGTCGTCGTAGAGGCCGAGCAGCAGCGAGCCGACCACCGGACCCGACTTGTGCCAGCGGAACCCGGCCACCACCACGTCGGCGGTCCGCGCGTGCTTGACCTTGGCCATCAGCCGCTTGCCCGGCTGGTAGGGCAGGTCGGCCGGCTTGACGATCAACCCGTCCAGCCCGGCGCCCTCGAACACCTCGAACCAGCGCCGGGCGGTCTCCGGGTCGGTGGTGACCTGGGTGACGTGCACCGGCGGCCGGACCCCGGCCAGCGCCCGCACCAGGCGCTCCCGCCGGGCCGGGTAGGGCTGGTCGACCAGCAGCTCGTCGTCGAGGGCGAGCAGGTCGAAGGCGACGAAGTCGGCCGGGGTCGTCTCGGCGAGCAGGGCGACCCGGGAGGCGGCCGGATGGATCCGCTGGGCGAGCTGCTCGAAGTCGAGCCGGGGCTGCCCGCCCGGACCGTCGCGCCGGATCACGATCAGCTCGCCGTCGACCGCGCACCGGGTGGGAAGCTGCGCCCTGACCTGCGCCACCACCTCGGGAAAATAGCGGGTCATCGACTTGCCGCCCCGGCTGGCCAGCTCGACCTCGTCACCGTCGCGGAAGACGATGCAGCGGAAGCCGTCCCACTTGGGCTCGTAGGTCAGGCCGGGATCGGTGGGCAGGCGGGCCACGCTCTTGGCCAGCATCGGCTCGACCGGGGGGTTGATCGGCAGGTCCACGGCGACAGTCAACCAGACACCACCGACAGTGGTGAGGCAGATCACCGTCGGTGCCGGTCCGGCGTGTCCCCGCCCGCACCGTCCGTCCCTGCGGATACGGATCGCGTCCGCCCCGCTCAGAGCTAGCCTCGCCGGGTGGAGTGGCGGTGTGGTTGCTGTGGGCGCTGGCGGGTCACCGTCGAGCTGGTCCGGGGCCGGCACCGCTACCGGCTGGTGCACCGCTACCCGGACCGCTTCGGCGGCGGCAAGAACGTGCTCGGCGAGGTGGGCAGCGTCGCCGAGCTGACCGACCTGCTCCACCGGCACACCCCGCTCGACCTGGCCGACCTGCGCGAAGCCGGCTGACCCCCGCGCCCCGGCCGAGCCCCGCCCCGGTCCGGCCCCTTCGTGTCCGGCTGCTCCCCGCGCCCGCAGTGGTGTTCCGCGCACCGTCGGGAGGGTGACCGGAGGGTGGCCCGGTCACGTCTGCTCCGGCACCCTCGTCTGAGGCCGGGCGGCACGCGGGTGCGGCCGGCGGAGCCACGGAGGCGGCATGCGGTTCGAGACGACGACCGAGATCGACGCGGACATCGACACGGTCTGGGCGGTGCAGACCGACATCGACCGTTGGCCGGAGTGGACCGCCTCGGTCCGGACCGCCCGCCGGGGCGAGGCCGGGCCGCTGGTGCTCGGGTCCACCGCCCGGCTGGAGCAGCCCCGGCTCCGCCCGACGTCCTGGCGGGTCACCGAGATCGACCCGCCCCGCTGCTTCGTCTGGGAATCCACCACCCCGGGGGTACGCAGCCGGGGCGAGCACCGGATCGTCCCGCTGCCCGACGGCCGGGTCCGGGTGGAGCTGGCCCTGGAACTCACCGGTCCGCTCGCCGGGCCCGTCGGTTGGTTGGGCGGCCGGCTGGTGCGCCGCTACCTGCGGCTGGAGGCCGACGGGCTGCGCCGGCGCTGCGAAGCCGGCTGAGTCCCGGCTGAGCCCCGGCGGAACGGCACCGGCCGGTCACCACCGCCGGTCGGGTCGCCGGTCGACGGCATCGGCCCTAGGCTGGGAGCGACCCTGGGAGGCGCGGTGTCCGAGTTGACGTACCCCGAGGTGGGAGCGACCCGGAGCGGGCCGCTGCCGGCGGGCTACCACCACCTGCGGCACCGGTTCGCGCTGCCGACCGGCAGCTTCCCGGCCGCCGCCGAGGCGGTGCTCGGCTGGCGGCTGCACCGGGTGGCCGGGGTGCGGATGCGCACCGACGCGGTGCGGGCCGCGCCCGGCGTACGGGTCACCCCGGGTCTCGGGGTGGGCCCGCTGCGGGTGTGGGGGCCGTGCGAGGTGGTGTGGGTGGTCGACGGCGACCGGGAGGCCGGCTTCGGCTACGGCACCCTGCCCGGCCATCCGGAACGCGGGGAAGAGGCGTTCCTGGTCCGCCGCGACGACGACGGCACGGTCAGCTTCGCGGTCACCGCGTTCAGCCGGCCGGACCGCTGGTTCATGACCGCCGCCGGGCCCGCCGGTCGCGCCGTCCAGCACGGGTACGCCCGCTGGCTGGCCCACACCCTGCGCCGCCTCACCCGGTAGTCACCCCTCGATGTCGCCGATGTAGCGGTATCCGCCCGCTCCGATACCGCCACCTCGGCGACATGGCCCACCGGTCTCACCCGGGAGGTCAGAAGCGGGCGAAGGAGCGGATCGGCATCCGGGGGCCGAACCGGGGCGCCTGGATGCCGGCGGCGGCCAGCAGCAGGCAGACCCGCCCCCGGTGGCCCCGGAACGGGGCGAGCAGGTCGAGCATCCGGGCGTCGTCGCCGCGCGCCTCACCGGCCAGCGCCCAGGCCACCGTGTTCGGCACGTGGTAGTCGCCGACGCTGACCGCGTCCGGATCGCCGTAGGCGACCCGGACCACCTCGGCGGCGGTCCACGGGCCGATGCCGGGGACCGCGGTGAGCCGCCGGGTCGCCTCGGCGCTGTCGACGCAGCGTTCCAGCCGGTCGGCCAGGGCGGCGGCCCGGCGCAGCGTCTCGGCCCGGCGCTGCTCCACGCCGAACGGGTGGAACACCCAGTACGGGGCCGCCGCCACCCTCGCCGCGTCGGGCGGCAGCAGCAGCGGCTGGAACGGTCCGGGCGCGGGCTCGGCGAAGTGCCGTACGGTCGCCGCGTACGCCCGGTAGGCCTCGGTGCCGGTGACCTTCTGTTCGAAGACGGCGCGCAGCACCCGGGGGAAGACCTGCCCGGTGGCGGGCATCCGCAGCCCCCGGTGCCGGGCGGCCAGCTCGGCCACCAGCGGGTGGGCGGCGGCCAGCTCGGCGAACCCGGTCAGGTCGTCGCGCAGGCCGGCGACGGCGTCGGCGCGGTCGACCACCCACCCGGCGCCCGGCCCGTGCCCCTCGGCCAGCAGCTCGCCCCCCTCGGGGCGCAGGGTCAGGGTGGCCGGACCGGCCGGGGTGCGGGTGGCCCACCAGAGGGTGCCGGCGACGATCCGCGCACACGGGTCGTACGGGCTGAAGGTGAGGGCCCGGACCGACGCGGTGAGCCGGTAGTCGGCCGGCGGTCGCAGCACCCGGCGTGCCGCCGGCTCGTCCCAGGTCACCCCGCCACTGTGCCATGGTCCCGGGGGACGGACCGCCCGGCCCCGTACCGCCGGGGAGGCTGACCGGGGCGGAAATGGACGACACCGCCGACGCCCTGCGCGTCGGCGGTGTCTCCATCCCGGAGCGGACCGGCCGCCCGAGCGGCCGTGGGTGCGGGGTTGGGGGGACCTTCGGTGGCGCGCGCCCGCTGGCGTGTGGCGCGTCCACCGCCCTCGTCCGTTCCGGGGGTCGGTGGGGGAGGTTCCGGCGGTGTCGGTACCGCGACGCCGGCCCGACCATGGGGCCGGCGTCGCAGCCCGGACCGTGCGACGCTGCCGGTACGTCGACGGTCCTGATCCGTGACGGTGGCCGGTCGCGCCCTCCCCGGCTGCGACCGGCCACCGGGTCCCGGCTGGCGCAGGATCAGTAGGTGTAGTCCCCGCCGCTGCTCGACCCGCCCGAGTCGCCGGCCGCCGGCGGGGCGACCGCCTTCGGGGTGCCGGTCGGCAGGCAGGTCAGGTTCTTCTTGCCGTTCGGGTCGACCACGAACCAGGTGCCACCGACGCCCTGGCCCTTCCACTGGCCCGGCTTCTTGTCGCCGATGTAGCGGTAGACCGGCCAGCCGCCGATGGTGATCTGGCGGGTGCCGTCCTGGCGGGTGACGGTGCCGACCTTGTCGTCGGAGACGCCCTGCAACTGCGGGTTGCCGTCGGTCAGCGCCGGCGGCCAGACCTGCGCGCACTTGTCGACGCAGTTCGACGACGGCGGATCGTCGGAGTCCTTGTCGAAGCGGTAGAGGATGAAGCCCTCCTGGTCCACCACGACCTTGCCCATCCGGGCGATCTTCTTGCCGACGAGTTCGTCGGTCAGTTGGACGTTGGCCGGGGGCGGCGCCTGGTCGGCGGCGGGGGCGCCGGACGGACCGGGGGAGGCCGAGGAATCCGGCTCGACCGCCGCAGTGGGCTCGGCCGCGGCGACGGCGACCGGCTCGGCGGCGCTGGAGTTCGCTCCGTCGTAGCCCGCGGGAGCGCAGGCCGTAAGTGCGACCACCGCGCTCGCGACGATGACGGTCGTCCGCTTGATCTTTGCCACGTGCCCTCCTCATTCTTGGCAGTTCACCGAGTAGTACGGAGCGTCCACTGTCAAGGTTGAACGATCGACAGTGGGCCATTTCACATCGACGTCGTTGAACCGTTCCGGCCGGCCGTACGTGTGCGCGAGCAGAGGCACCCCTGCGCCCCGAACGCCGAAACGGCGTCGGCCCGCAGCGGGCCGACGCCGTTTCCGACGGAAGGTGTCTCAGGGCACGACGGTCACCAGCGGGCTCGCCACGCCGTTGGCGTCCACCGACTGCACCTGCAACTTCGCGATCTCACCGCGCGGCGCCGAGGTGGACGCCTCCAACTGGAGATCCTGCGGGTTGGCCGTGGTGCCGTACCCCGTCCCCGGCACCGCCCAGGTGGAGACCACCTCGGTCGTGTCGTTCTTGCGGACCACCACCAGCCGGCAGGTGCGCGGGCCGGGCAACCGGGTCAGGTTGAACCCGATCCAGGTGCCGTACTCCTTGCTGTCCAGCCACATCGTGGTCTTCACACCGGTGCTGCCGTCGGTGGCGTCGAACTGGTCACCCTCGATCTCGGTGCCACCCACCGCCGGCCCCGACCGGGTCGGCTGCGGGCTCGCCGGCCCGTCCACCGGGGTGGACCGGCTCGGCTCGGCGACCACCGGACCGTCGCCGCCGACCGTACCGCCGAAGGTGGCGACCCCGATGCCGCTGAGCGCGCCGACCGCCACCACCGCGGCGGCCATCGTGAGCACCTGCCGGAACCGCGCCTTGCGCCGGTGGGTCCGGACCGCCGACAGGGTACGGTCCAGCAGCCGCGGATCCGTCGCGGTCTGCTCCATCGCCATCATCGTCTCGCCGTCGATGTCGGAGAGCAGCCCCACCACCGGGACCATCGTCTCCAACTCGGCGGCGCAGGCCCAGCAGGTGGCGAGGTGTTCCTCGAACCGTTCGGTGTCCTGCACGTCCAGGACGCCGAGCGCGTACGCGGCGACATCCATGTGGTCTGCCCGGCTCATTCCGTCACCCCCCTCTCCTGTAGGGCCGTGCGCAGCGCGCGCAGCGCGTAGTAGACCCGCGACTTGGCGGTGCCCAGCGGCAGGCCCAGCTCCTCGGCCGCCTCCGGCACCGTCCGCCCGCGGAAGTACGTCGCCACCAGGATCTCCCGGTGCGACTGACTCAGCGTACGCAGCGCGTCCGCCACCGTCATGGTGCGCAGCACCCGGTCGGTGCTGTCCGCCTCGGCGAACGCCGTCAGATCCCGGTCGTACGTCTCGGGCGGGCGGGCCTGCTCGCTGCGGTGCTCGTCGATGGCGATCCGCCGGGCCACCGTGACCAGCCAGGGCCGCAGCGAACCCTGCCCCTGTACGCCCAGCCGGTGCGCGTTGCGCCAGGCCCGCAGCAGCGTCTCCTGCACGATGTCCTCGGCGCGTTGCCGGTCACCGCCGGTCAACCGCATCACGAACATCAGCAGCGGGCCGGCGTGCTCGGCGTAGAGCAACCGGACCAGCTGGTCGGAGTGGCTCGCCTCGGGCGTCGTCGCCGGGGCCTGGTGCCGCCCGGGCGTCGATCGCGGGGTCACCGGGCCATTCTGGCGATCGGTGGGACCGGCGTCGACCCCCCGGCTGGACCTCGACGCCCGCGACTGCGGTTGGGCCCGGGCGAACATCCACCCTGGCCTGGCCAGTTCACCGTGCAAGCCGGCCGCGACCGCACTCATCCAGACCTCCTGCTGTCCACCGACATCAGCGGGCCCACGGGGAGGGCGCCGACCGTTGATACGGACCGCTCTTCCCAGCGGATCAACGGCGGACCGAAAAAATTCCGGGCGGCGGCGGCAGCGAGTCGGTGGCGTCCGCGTCGGTGACCACGGCGGCACCGGCGACGAACCGGTCCAGCTCGACGCCGGCCAGCACCCGCCCCGGGAACCAGTCCCCGGCCGCGCGCCGGGTCAGCTCCGGCACCGGCGGCTCGACCCGCCCGGCCACCAGCACCAGGTTGCCGTGCCGCCGCCCGCGCAGCACGGCCGCGTCACCGACCAGGGCGGCCCGGGGCAGCACCGGGCGGACCGTGGCCACCTGGGCACGGGTGTGCCGCAACGGCGGACCGTCGGCCAGGTTGGCCAGGTACCAGCCGGCCGGCGCGAGCACCCGGGCCACCTGTGCGGCGTACTCGGCGCTGGTCAGGTGGGCCGGGGTGCGCGCACCGGCGAAGACGTCGGCGACCACCACGTCGTACGACGCGTCGCGGCTGGACTCCAGGGTGGCGCGGGCGTCGGCGACGCGTACCTTCAGCCTCGGGTCGGCCGGCCAGGGCAGCTCCCGACGGACCAGCTCCACCAGCGCGCCGTCCACCTCGGCCACCCGCTGCGTCGACCCGGGGCGGGTCGCCTGGACGTACCGGGGCAGGGTCAGCGCGCCGCCGCCCAGGTGCAGCACCCGCAGCGGGGCGCCCGGCGCGGCGATCAGGTCCAGCGCCGCGCCGAGCCGCCGGACGTACTCGAACTCCAGGTGGGTCGGGTCGGCCAGGTCCACATGCGACTGCGGCGCGTCGTCGAGCAGCAGCGTCCACGAGCGCGGCCGGTCCGGGTCCGGCACCAGCTCCGCCCGGCCGGTCGACACGTCCACCACGATCCGGTCGTCACCCCGACGGCGGCCCATCAGCGGGTCCCGCCGCTGCGGCTGGCCATCAGCGCGTCCCGCCGCTGCGGCTGGCCATGGTCAACGCCCGGTGCAGCAGCCGCGCGTCGCCCAGCATCCCGCGCAGCCGCCGCTCCAACCCGGCGATCGGCACCAGGTTCTGCGGCGCGCGCGGGTCCTTGTACGGCGAGGACGCGAACCGGGGCAGGGTGACCAGCGACAGGTCCGCCAGCGCGACCGCGTCCTGCGGTTCGAGGTCCGGCGAGCACTCCAACCGGACGATCCCGGCCCAGGGCGCACCCACCGCCACCGGCAGCCGCAGGTACCACGACCAGCCGCCCCAGGCGGTGCCCAGCCGGAACACCGGGGACCGCTGGCCGGAACCCAGCCCGGTGACCACGGCGGTGAGCCGGGCGTCGAGATACTGGCTGTGCTGCGTCTTGATGTAGCCCAGGGTGCGCGGCAACTGCCGGCGGGCCCGCAGCGGACCGTCCACCACCAGCAGGTCCCCGTCGGTGCGGGCCGAGTCGGACACGGCCACCTCCAACGCGGTCAGCGGGGCCTGCACCGCCGCCGGCAGCTTGCTCAGCTCACCGGTGCCGCCCACCCGGTGCACCGGGTAACGCACCTGCCCGCAGGTCACCTCCTGCGCCGACGGGCTCGCCGTGAACAGCCCCCGCCCCACCCGTGCCCCGGCCAGCTCCGCCGCGCCGCGCTCCAGGTCGCAACGGACCACCCCGGCCGCGTACGAGGCGGCGATCCCCGGGTACGACGCACCGTCCTCCTCGGCCGTCCACACGCTGGCGTCGATCCGGCGTACCCCGTCGACGAGCAGCACCACGTCCGGCGCGGTCACCCCGGACCGGGGGCCGATCGCCCGCCAGTCCACCGCCGGCAGTTCCACGTCGGTGTCGACCTGGGTGCTGCTCGGCGCGACCGGCCCGCCCGGGGTCGCCTCGAACGACGCCCCGTAGGACGGGTCCCAGGCGTCCACGAACAACTGTGGCCCGGTCACGTCACCGCCCCACTCACCGGCCGGTCCCGTTCGTTCGCGGCTGCGGGGCTCCGCTGCGCTGCGCTCCTCGCGCTCACCGGTCCGACCTTTCGTTCGCGACTGCGGGGCTCCGCTGCGCTGCGCTCCTCGCGCTCACCGGCCGGTCCGTTCGACGTGGGCCGTGCGGGCGTCCTTGCGGACCTCGAAGCGCACCGGGATGCGCTCGGCCAGCGCCGGCACGTGGGTGACCACGCCGACCATCCGGTCGCCCCGGGCGGCCAGGCTCTCCAGGGTCGCGGCGACGATGTCCAGGGTGGCCGCGTCGAGGGTGCCGAACCCCTCGTCCAGCACGATCGACTCCAGGCTCGCCGCCGTGGTGGACATGCCGGCGAGCTGCTCGGACAACGCCAGCGCCAGGGCCAGCGACGCCTGGAACGTCTCCCCGCCGGACAGCGTCCGCACCCCCCGGCGCAGCCCCGCGTCGTGGTGGTCGACCACGAAGAACTCGCCCTTGTCGTGGACCAGGTCGTACTGGCCCTGGGACAGTTCCCGCAGGATCCGGGAGGCCCCGTCGACCAGCAGGTCCAGCGCCTCGGCCAGCAGCCACCGTTCGAAGTTGTTGGCCCGCAGGTGCCCGGCCAGCGCCCGCGCCGTACGCGCCTGCCGCTCGTGCTCGGCGCGCTGTTCCCGCAGCTCGACGGCCTGCGCCCGGCGTTCGGTGATCCGGCGCAGGTCGGCTTCGGCCCGCTCGGCGGCCACCGCCACCGCCTGCGCGGGGTCGTCGGCGGGGGGCAGCCCGGCGGCGTCGAGCAGGCCGCCGAGGCGTTCCTCGACC
>NZ_JACGMO010000155.1:0-15123 GCF_015354745.1 Micromonospora sp. S-DT3-3-22 | reverse complement strand
CCGACGGGCCGCGACCCCGACGGCGGTCCCGGCCGCCCGCACCCGGGTCCGGCCGGCCCGCACCCGGCTCGGCTGGGCGATGGCGGTCTACTTCGGCGCGCAGTCGCTCAGCGGGTACGCGGTGATGGGCTGGCTGGCCCAGCTCTTCCGGGACGCCGGCTTCCGGCCGGAGAGCGCCGGCCTGCTGCTTGCCGGGGTCACCGCGCTCGGGGTGCCGGTGGCCCTGCTGATGCCGACGCTGGCCGGCCGGCTCCGCACGCTGCGCCCGCTGGTGTTCGGGCTGACCGCCTTCTCCGCGGCGGCCTACCTGGGGCTGGCGTTCGCGCCCCGGGGCGGGGCGCTGCTCTGGGTGCTGCTGCTCGCCTTCGGTCAGGGCGCGTTCCCGCTGATCCTGACCACCATCGGCCTGCGGGCCCGCACGGCCGACGGCACGGTGGCGCTGTCCGCCTTCGCGCAGAGCACCGGCTACGTGATCGCCGCGCTCGGCCCGCTGCTCGTCGGGGTGCTCTACGAGGCGACCGGCGGATGGACCGCGCCGATGGGCTTCCTGCTCGCCGCCCTCGCCGTGCAGACGACTGCGGGCATGGTGATCGCCCGTCCCCGGTTCATCGAGGACGAGCGCTGAGGAGACCGGTCAGGACGACGCGGGGGTGGGATCACCCGCGACGGCCTGCTCGACCGTCGGATAGGTGTGCAGCACCTCGACCAGTCCGCTGACCTCCAGGATGCGCAGCACGCCGCGCTGCGGGGCGGCCAGTCGGACCACGCCGCCGGCCTCGTCGCAGCTGTTCTTGGCCCGGACGAAGACCGACAACCCGGTCGAGTCGCAGAACGACACCTCGGCCAGGTCGAACACCAGCCGGCTGCGACCCTTGTCGAGCAGGTCGGTGATCTGGTCCTGCAGCTGCGGTGCGGTCGCCATGTCGAGTTCGCCCGCGACCGACACGACGACCACGTCGCCGCGCTGTTCCGTGTGCACCGTCAGGGACATTCAGACCTCCTGTTATCGGTGGAACGGTATCCCACGAACGGGGGGACACGCAGAACGGGAGCGGTTCCGGTGGGAGCGATCATTCCTTTGCCGCGCGGCAACTACCGGGTCTGCCTCCGGTGATAGAGTCCGGCCGGCCCAGCTCACAGGAGGTAACCATGGCGTTGACCGCAGACGGGGGCGACCGGCTCGTCGGGCTGCTGAGTGAGCACGGTGAGCGGGTCGTGCAGCGGTGGACCGAACTCGTCGCCGCCTCGCTGCGCGGTCGGCTGAGCCAGGCCGAGCTGCGCCTCCAGGTGCAGGAACTGCACGCTAGCATGATCAACGCGGGCGGCGCGGGCCTGGCCGACCTCCAGACGCCCGCGGCGGGCGAGCTGCGCGCGGTGCTCGCCGACCTGTCCCGCAGCCGGGCCCGGCAGAGCTTCACCGCCACCGAGACCGCGATCAGCATCTACGCCCTCAAGGACGTCCTGGTCGAGCTGGCCGAGACCGACGGCGTCGAGCTGTCGCTGCGGGATATCCTCGACGTCACCGGCCTGGTCGACCGGATGGGGCTGCTCACCTTCGAGACCTACGTGCAGACCCGCGAGGGGCTGATCGCCGACCAGGCCGAACAGCTGCTCGAACTCTCCACCCCGGTGGTGAAGATCTGGGACGGCGTGGTCGCCGTGCCGCTGGTCGGCACCCTCGACTCGGCGCGCGCCCAGGTGGTGATGGAACGGCTGCTCCAGACCCTGGTCGACACCGGCTCGCCGTACGCGATCATCGACATCACCGGTGTGCCGGCGGTCGACACCCAGGTCGCCCAGCACATCCTCAAGACGGTGGTGGCCGCCCGGCTGATGGGTGCCGACTGCATCATCTCCGGCATCCGCCCGCAGATCGCGCAGACCATCGTCGCGCTCGGCATCGAGTTCGGCGACATCGCCACCAAGGCGAGCCTGGCCGACGCCCTGCGGCACGTGCTGCGCCTCACCGGCGTCGAGACGTCCCGCCGCCACCCACGCCGGGAGGTGTGATGGAACGGGTGCCGATCCTGAAGATCGGCGACATCCTGCTGGTCTCCATCCAGATCGACATGTCCGACCAGACGGCGGTCACCCTCCAGGACGACCTGGCGGAGCGGATCGTGGCGACCGGCTGCCACGGCGTCATCATCGACATCACCGCGCTGGACATCGTCGACTCGTTCGTCGGCCGGATGCTCTCCACCATCGCCTCGATCTCCAAGGTGCTCGACGCCGAGACGGTGGTCGTCGGGATGCGTCCCGCGGTCGCCATCACCCTCGTCGAGCTGGGCCTGTCGCTCAACGGCATCCGTACCGCGCTGAACGTGGAACGGGGCATGGAGCTGATCGCGGCGACCCGTGACGACGGCCCCGGGTACGACGACCCCGAGGACGTCGAGTCCGGGACGGCGGCGACATCGCCATGACCGCGGGAGTCGACCTGGGCCCGAAGACCCAGGCGATCGGCAGCGACGAGGACGTCGTCCGGGTCCGTCAGCTGGTGCGTACCGTGGCGGTGGCGGCCAAGCTCTCCCTCGTCGACCAGACGAAACTGGTCACCGCCGCGAGTGAGCTGGCCCGCAACACCCTGATCTACGGTGGCGGCGGCACCGCCGAGGTGAGCGTCGTCGAGGACGGCCGGCGACGCGGGGTGCGGATCGTCTTCGCCGACTCCGGGCCGGGCATCGCCGACCTGAACCTCGCCCTCACCGACGGTTACACCACCGGTGGCGGTCTCGGCCTCGGTCTCAGCGGCTCCCGCCGGCTGGTCGACGACTTCGACATCCAGACCGCCCCCGGCGAGGGCACCCGGATCACCGTGACCAAGTGGTCCCGATGAACCACGAGGTGGTCCCGGACGCGGGCCACTGGTACCGGGTGGAGAGCGGCAGCGCCGCCAGCACCGTACGCCGCGCGGCGGAACGCCTCGGCGGGCAGCTCGGCCTCGGCGGCAACCGGCTCGCCGAACTGGCCATCGTCGCCGCCGAACTGACCAGCAACCTGGTCAAGCACGCCCAGGAGGGCGTCCTGCTGCTGCGGCCGGTGCGTACCGCCGACGCCGCCGGGGTGGAACTGGTCGCCGTCGACTCCGGCCCCGGCATGGCCGACCTCACCGTGTCCTCCCGCGACGGCCACTCCACCACCGGCACGCTGGGCATCGGCCTCGGTGCCATCACCCGGCAGGCCAGCTGGTACGACGCCTGGTCCCGGCCGGGGCGCGGCACCGTCTTCGCGGTGCAGGTGTGGGCGAAGGAGGTACGGGTCACCCCGACCTGGGCGGCGGGGTTGACCCGGCCGATCACCGGCGAGCAGGTCAGCGGCGACAGCCACGCGGTGCGTACCGGGGACGGCCGGCACCAGGTGCTCGTCTGCGACGGGCTGGGGCACGGGCCGCTGGCCAACGTCGCCGCCGAGGCGGCCGTGGCCGCCTTCCGGGCCGCGCCGGACGGGCCGCCCGCCGTCGTGGTGACGCACCTGCACCGGGCGATGTCGCACACCCGAGGGGCCGCGTTGGCGGTGGCGGAGCTGGACCCGGCGGCGGGTCTGCTGCGCTACGCCGGCCTGGGTAACGTCACCGGGACCGTGCTGGCCCCCGACGGCACCCGGCGGGGGCTGGTCTCGCTGCCCGGCATCGCCGGCCACCAGCGTCCGACGGTACGCGGGTACGACTACCCGTTCCCGGCCGGTGCGACCCTGGTCATGCAGAGTGACGGCGTGGTGGACCGGTGGCGCTCCGAGGACTATCCGGGGCTGTTCGGGCGGGCGCCGGTCGTCGTCGCGGCGACCCTGCTGCGCGACGCCGGGGTGCGCCGGGACGACGCCTGCGTGCTGGTCGCGAGAACGCCGTCGTGACCGCCCGCGAACCCCTGCTGCGGATGGCGTTGCGGGTGGAACAGGACATCTTCGGCGTACGCCAGCGGGGCCGGGAGGTCGCGGCCGCGATCGGGCTGGAGCACCAGGACCAGGTCCGGTTCGCCACCGCCCTCAGCGAGGTGGCCCGGGACCTGCTGCGCGCGGTGGACGGCGCGGACGTCACGTTCTCCTGTCTGACGGAGCCGGACGGCCGGCGGCTGCTCAGCGTCGACCTCGCCCCGCTGCGCCCGTTGCCCGGCAACCGGTACGAGCCGCAGTCCGGCGCGGTGGCGCGGTTGGTGGACACCCTGGGGCTGGCGGACGCGCAGGGAGATACCGTCGTGAGGATGTCCCGACGTGTCCCGCCCACCGCTGCGGCGCTGACTCCGCAGCGCCTGGCGGAGCTGCGCGCCGAACTGGGTGCCAGCGCGCCGGCCAGCGCCCTGGACGAGTTGGCGACCCAGAACGGGCAGCTCATCGCCGCTCTCGACGAGGTACGCCGCCAGCGCGACGAGCTGGCCGTGCTGAACGCCGAGCTGGAGGAGACCAACCGGGGTGTGATGGCGCTCTACACCCAGCTCTCCGAGGAGCTGGAGGAGACCAACCGGGGCGTGGTGGCGCTCTACGCCGAGTTGGACGAGAAGTCGGCCCAGCTGCGTGCGGCGAGCGAGTCGAAGAGCCGGTTCCTGGCCAACGTCAGCCACGAGCTGCGAGCCCCGGTGACCGCGATCATCGGGCTGGGGCGGTTGCTGACCGACTCGGCGTCGGACCCGCTCACCGTCGAGCAGGCCCAGCAGGTCGAGCTGATCCGGTCCTCGGCCGCCGACCTGCTCTCCCTGGTCAACGACCTGCTCGACCTGGCCAAGGCGGAGGCGGGCCGGATCGAGCCGGAGTGGGCGCAGGTCGACCTGCGGGCGGTCTTCGGGCAGTTGCGCGGGACGCTGCGCGCGCTCACCCTGCGTTCCGAGGTGGAGCTGGTGGTGGAGGAGCCGCCCCCGGGCACCGTGCTCCGCTCGGACGAGGTGCTGCTGGCCCAGGTGCTGCGCAACCTGCTGCACAACGCGGTGAAGTTCACCGACCGGGGCGAGGTGCGGATGCGCGCCGAAGGTGTCGACGACCGGGTCCGCGTCTGCGTCTCGGACACCGGGCCGGGCATCCCCGCCGAGCTGCACGAACGGGTCTTCGAGGAGTTCTACCAGGTGCCCGGGACCAGCCGGCGCAGCGGCACCGGCCTCGGCCTGCCGTACGCGCGGCGGTTGGTGACGCTGCTCGGTGGCACCCTGGAACTGGTCAGCGAGCCGGGCCGGGGCAGCAGCTTCACGGTGGACCTGCCCGTGGCGGGAGTGTGAGGTGGCCGGTGCCCCGGCGACGATCCTGGTGGTCGACGACAGTCCCACCAAGCGCTACCTGCTGGTGAGTTGGCTGACCCGGGCGGGTTTCACCGTGCGGGAGGCGGAGAACGGCACCGAGGCGCTGGCCCGGGTCGGCGTGGACCCGATCGACCTGGTGGTCCTCGACGTCCGGCTGCCGGATCTGAGCGGCTTCGAGGTCTGCGAGCGGATCAAGGCGGACCATCCGGCGATCCCGGTGATCCACGTGTCCGCGCACGCGGTCGACGTGGTGGACCGGACCCAGGGGTTGACCCGGGGCGCGGACGCGTACCTGGCCGAGCCGATCGAGCCGGAGGAACTGGTCGCCACCGCGCACGCGGTGCTGCGCTACTACCAGGCGCGGCAGCGGGCGGAGCTGCTCGCCGAGCGGCTCACCGGGCTGGCCGACACCACCGTGGCGGTGCACGCCGCGTCCACCTTCGCCCGCCTGTTGCTGGAAGCGGCGGCCGGTGCGGCGCAGATCTTCCGCAGTCCGGCGGCGGTGGTCGCGGAGACCTTCGACGGGGAGTGCCTGGCCGGGGTCGCCGCCGGTCCGGGCGCGGAACCGGAGGTCGTGCCGTGGGTGGTCGACGACACGGGTGTGCCGACCGGGGCGACCGTGCGGGTGGACGCCCCCGACGGATGGGGGCTGGTGGGCTGGCCGGCTGACGACACGGTGACCGTGGCCGCCGCCAAGCTGCGGGAGGACCGCGCCCCGCTGTACGTGGTGGTGCCCACCGCCACCCAGACCGCCCGCACGCCGGTGCTGGTGCAGCTCGCCCAGGCGGTCGCCTCGGCGGTGGAGGCGCAGCGCTCCTACGACGAGGAGCACCGGATCGCGGTCACCCTCCAGCGGAGCCTGCTGCCCCGGCGGCTGCCCGAGGTGGCCGGCCTCGACCTGGCGGTGCGGTACGAGCCGGCCAGCGCGCAGACCGAGGTGGGCGGGGACTTCTACGAGCTGGTGATGCTCGACGGGCACCTGCTGGTGGCGATCGGCGACGTCGCGGGCCACTCGCTGCACGCGGCGACGGTGATGGCCGAGCTGCGGCACGCGATGCGGGCGTACGCGGTGGAGGGGCACCAGCCGGGGGTGATCGTGGACCGGCTCAACGTGCTGATGCGTACGTTGCTGCGCAACGAACTGGCGACCCTGTGCATCCTGCTGCTGCATCCGTCGACGGGTCGGATCAGGCTGGCCAGCGCCGGGCACCTGCCGGCGTTGGTGACGGTGGACGGCCGGGTGGAGTTCGTCCAGCAGTCGGCCCCGCTGCTCGGGGTACGCGCGGACCGCCCGGAGGACCTGGAGTTCACCCTGCCGGCCGGGGCGACGCTGGTGCTCTACACCGACGGGCTGATCGAACGCCGGGACACCACCATCGACGACGGCCTGGCCGCGCTGGCGTCCTGCGCGACGGTGGTCGACGACGACCTGGACGGCTTCTGCCAGCGGCTGCTGGTGGAACTGGCCCCGCCGGAGATCCACGACGACGTCGCGGTGGTGGCGGTCCGCCGCCGCTGAGCTGCTCCGGCTGCTGTTCAGCATCTGCCCTGCGGTACGGAGGGGATGTCCCTCGTGCGTCGGGATCACACCCGACGGGGCCCGAGTGGACTGCCCGCCGGCTTGGTCGGGCTCAGCCGGCTCGGTCGGGCTCAGCCGGGCCAGCCGGGATTCGGGCGGTCTCCAGCCAGGCTCGGGCGGCCCTGAGCCGTTGTTCTGATTACTGAGGGTATTTAGGCGGGGAGAAGCTCCCGATGTCGCTCACCGTAACCATGCTCCCATCCACCATCAACCCCCTCTCCCTCCTTTGCTCTGCTGCCCTATTCGCACCAGTGCCTTGAGCTGCAACTCCAGAAATCGTCGGAAAGCACGCCGCTTCCACTATCGGGCACGGTGAGTAGCTGTCGCCTGGATGGCAGCAGAGCAAAGGATGCGGGTGAGTGGAGGGGTGGCGGTGGCTGTCGTTACTCACCGTCGTCGGTGAGGTGGGCTGGTTGCTGCTGGATCTCACCGGGAGATCCGCGATGCGTCCAGCCTGCGGTGTTCCTGTGGCTCCTCGGGTGTCCGGGGGTGCCGCACCACCCGGTGAGGGTGGGCAGGGCACCCGCTTGACCTGGCAGTCGGGCTGGGCTGGCGGAGTGGTGCGGTGCGGTGATCGTGCGGGAGGCGGTGACCGGCGGCGCGCAGAGGATTGTGGAGAGTTCTTGCGGCTATGACGACAACAACTCTGCACAAACCCCGCCGAGCATCGGCGCGGCTGCCAGACGGCCCGTTCGGTGGGGGCGTCAGTCGACCTGCCGGCGGGCTGAGCGGGCGGGGTGAACGGCGGGCGGGGCCGACGGGGTGAACGGCGGGCGGGTGAGGATCAGTGCAGGGAGCGGGCGTAGCCGGTGGGGGTGCGGCCGGTGACGGCGGCGAAGTCGCGGGCCAGGTGGGCCTGGTCGCTGTAGCCGAGGTCGGCGGCGAGGGCGGCCCAGTCGGGCAGCCCGGTGACGACCTGTTCGATCGCCTCCAGCAGGCGGTACCGACGGATCACCCACTTGGGGCCGACGCCGACATGGTCCAGGAAGAGCCGCTGCAACCGCCGGACGGAGAGGTCGTGTCGACGGGCGAGGTCGTCCACCCGCAGCACACTCCGGTCGGTGCGGATCGTCTCGGCCAGGGCGATCGCCTCGACCGTCGCCGGGTCGGGCTGCGGCGCCCAGGCGAGCAGGAAGGCGTCCAGCGCCCGGCGGCGCTCGTCGTCCGTACCCCCGCAGCGGGGTGACGCCACGGCGGACCCGGTGGCGTGAGGAGCGGTCGGGTCGGCGGACCGGGTGGCGCGGGCGGCGGTCGGATCGGAGTCGAGCGGGACGTGCCGGTCGGTGAGTTCGGCGACCGGGCGACGCCAGAACGGGCGGAAGCCGCCGGGACGGAACTGGATGCCGCTGACCGTTCCGGTGCCGGTCAGGGTGACCGAGAACAGCCGCCGGCCGACCCCGGCCACCTCGGCGGTCTCCGGGCCGCCGGCATCCTGCCGGAAGACCACGTTGACCGCCGGGTGCGGCACCACCTGCTGGGTGAACGGCGCGGTCAGCGCCCAGTCGACCAGCCAGTAGTGCTCCACCCACGGGCGCAGCGACGGGTCCGGCAGGTGCCGCCGGAACCGCAGCTCCCGGCGGAGCCGGGCCGGATCGAGGATGCCCCGGTCGTCCCCGCGTGGCTGTCGCATTCGTTCAAGACCACCTTCATACGCTGGCCGTATGCCAACGAAGACTAGTGAGCTGCTGGCCGCCGCCGCCCCACGGACCGTGGCGTTGGTCCGGGCGATCGGCGACGACCAGCTCGACCTGCCCACCCCGTGCGCGGACTACACCGTCCGGGGGCTGCTCAACCACGTGTACGACGTGGCGGTCAACTTTCAGCGGTTGGCCGCCGGGCAGGAGGCGGACTGGTCGGTGAAGACCGATCATGCGGCCGAGCCCGGATGGCGGGACCGGTTCGCGGCCGAGGTGGCGCAGCTCGTCGTGGCCTGGGACGACCCGGCCAGCGAGCAGGGGGTCGTGCCGGGGACGGGGCTGTCCCGGTCGACGGTCGGCCTGATGGGGGTGGCGGACCTGGTGGTGCACGGCTGGGACCTGGCGCGGGCGACGGGCCGGCCGTACCAGCCGGCGCGGGAGAGCATCGCGGCCCTGCACGGCTTCATGGACGAGATGGGGCCGATGGGCCGGCAGATGGGCGCGTTCGGCGCGGAGGTGCCGGTCGACGCCGACCGGACGGAGCTGGACCGGCTGCTCGGTCGTACCGGCCGCGACCCGGCCTGGAGCAGCTGACCAGCGCCGGGCCCGCCCCGCCGCCAGGTGGACCAGCTGGGCCGGGCCGCCCGCCGAACCGCTCGACCGCGCCCCGGTCGGATCGACCGAGCTGCTTGACATCAACTATTCACCGGATGAATAGTTGGCCGGGTGTCCACGTCGCACGTGCTGCTCGGGTTGCTGGCTGCCGGCAACCGGCACGGCTACGAGCTGAAGCGGGCCCACGACACCCGGCTGCCCCGGGCCAAGCCGCTCGCCTTCGGGCAGGTCTACGCCACCCTGGGCCGCCTGCAACGGGACGGCCTGGTGGTCACCGCCGGTCAGGAACGCGAGGCCGGCCCCGACCGGACCGCCTACGCGCTCACCGACCAGGGCCGGGCCGCGCTCGACGGCTGGCTCGCCGCCGTCGAGCCACCCATGCCGTATGTGACCAGTGCGCTGTTCACCAAGGTCGCGGTGGCGTTGCTGGTCGCCGACCTGAACGCGGCCCGGTCCTACCTGATCGCCCAGGCGCGGGCACACACCGACCGGCTGCGCGAACTCACCGCCGTCAAGACGGCACCCTCGACCACCCTCGATGACGTCGTCGCCGTCGACTACGCCGTCGCTCATCTCGACGCCGACCTGAGGTGGCTGCGCACCACCCTGGCCCGCGTCGCCGACTGGCACCGGGAGGTGCACCCGTGAGCGGACTCCAGGCACACGGCGTGGTCCGGTCGTACGGCCCGACACCGGCCCTGCGCGGCGTCAGCCTCGACGTCGCCGAAGGGGAGATCGTCGCCGTGACCGGGCCCAGCGGCTGCGGCAAGTCCACCCTGCTGCACTGCCTCGCCGGCATCCTGCGCCCGGACGAGGGTGCGGTGCACTGGCGGGGGGAGCGGATCGACACCTGGCCCGAGGCGGCGCGGTCCCGGCTGCGCCGTACCGAGTTCGGGGTGTTGTTCCAGTTCGGTCAGCTCGTCGCCGAGCTGACCGCGGTGGAGAACGTCGCCCTGCCCCTGCTCCTCGCCGGCTCGGGGCGGCGAGGAGCAGGGCAGGCGGCGCGCGAATGGCTGGACCGGCTCGGTGTCGCGCACCTCGCCGACGTCCGCCCCGGCGCGATGTCCGGCGGGCAGCAGCAGCGCTGCGCCATGGCCCGCGCCCTGGTCACCGGGCCCCGGGTGCTCTTCGCCGACGAGCCGACCGGTGCCCTCGACACGCTCAGCGGCGAGGAGGTCCTCACCCAGCTCGTCCGGTTCGCCCGCGAGCAGGGCACCACCGTCGTCCTGGTCACCCACGAACCCCGGATCGCCGCGTACGCCGACCGGGAGGTGATGCTCCGCGACGGCGTGGTCGACCCGACCGGCCTCGGCCTGGACGAACCCCTCGTCCCGGTCCCGGCGGCGGCTCCCGGCGCGGACCCCCGGTGAGGCCGGACGTCGCGCTGCGGCTCGCCCTGGCCGGCAACCGCACCGACACCGCCCGGGTCGTCCTCACCGCGCTCAGCGCCGCCCTGGCCAGCCTCGCCGGGCTGGCCGCCCTCACCGTGCTGGCCATCCCGACCCCACCCGGCGGGCGGGGCGGCAACAACTCCGAGCAGTACACCAACGCGCTGCTCCGCGAGCCCGGTCTGCGGGGCGGGACGGCGGTCGCGCTGCTGCTGCTCGCCGTTCCGGTGCTCGCCCTGGCCGGGCAGTGCGTCCGGCTCGGCGCGCCGGCCCGGGATCGTCGACTCGCCGCGTTCCGGCTGGCCGGGGCCACCCCCGGGCAGGTGACCGGGCTGGTCGCGGTGGAGGCCGGGCTGGCCAGCCTGCTCGGCACCCTCGTCGGGCTGGTGGCCTACCTGGTCGGCCGGGTGCTGCTGCACCGGCCCGACGCCCGGGGACTGCTGCCCCTGCCCACCGACGTGCTGCCGTCGCCGCTGGCGATCGGGGCGGTGGTGCTCGGCCTGCCGGTGCTGGCGGGGCTGGTCGGCGTGGTCCTGCTGCGCCGGGTCACCGCGACCCCGTTCGGCGTGGTCCGGCGGATGCGTCGGGAACGCGCCCCGGGGTCGTGGGCCGGGCTGCTGATCCTGGCCGGGTTGGCCGCGTACAGCCTGCTCGTCCCGATCGGCCAGTGGTACGCCGACCGCGGTCAGCACCCCCCGGCGCTGCTCAGGCCGGCGCTGACGCTGGGCGGCGGGCTGGCCGCGCTGGTCGGGGTGGTGGCGGGCACCGGCTGGCTGTCGTACATGGCCGGGCGGCTGCTGCACCGGCACGGTCGCGGGCCGGCAGCGCTGCTGGCCTCCCGCCGGTTGACCGCCGACCCGTGGGCCGGCAGCCGTACCCTGGCCGCCCTGCTGGCGGCGGTGATCGTGGGTGCGGGCGCGGCCGAGGTCCGGTCGTCCATGACCGCCGACATGGCGGCGAACCGGGCCGGCGGCCAGAGCTTCGCCGCCGATGACGACTTCTACCTCAACACCATGGACCTGGTCGACCGGGCTGTCTACCTGGCCATCGCGCTCGCCGCCGGGGGCCTGATCGTCGCCCTGGTCGAGGGGATCGTCGCCCGCCGCCGGACGTACGCGGCACTGGTCGCGTCGGGGGTCCCCCGCGGCGTCATCGGCCGGTCGGTGGCCTGGCAGGCCCTGGCTCCGGCGGTGCCGGCCATCGCGCTGGCGCTCGCCGCCGGCCTGCTGCTCACCTGGGGCGTCGCGGGCCGCCAGCGCACCTACGAGGGGCACTCCCTCCAGGTGTGCACCGGTGATCGGGTCCGCTGCGCCGACCCGGCGGCGCTGCGCACGGTGTGGGTGCCCGAGACCGTGGTGACACCCGAGCTGCCGTGGGCGCAGCTCGCCTGGGTCGGTGCGGGTGCCCTGGCCGCCGTGCTGGTCACGGTCGGTGTCGGCCTGCTCTTCCTGCGGATGAGCACCGCCGTCGAGGAACTCCGTGCCGGCTGACCGCGATCAGCCGGCGCGGAGCGGCAACCGCCCGCCGGCCCCCGGCCGGCCCGGGGGCCGGCGTGGGTTGGCCCGGCGGTGGCGGGGGCCGGCGGTGGCGGTCAGGCCCGGCCCAGCCGGTCGAGGATCCAGGCGTTGACGAACGCCTCCTCGCGCCAGGCGTCGTACCGGCCGCTGGGGCCGCCGTGGCCGGCGCCCATCTCGGTCTTGAGCAGGTAGTCGCCCTGTGGGGCCACCGCCCGCAGCCGGGCGATCCACTTGGCCGGCTCGTGGTAGAGCACCCGGGTGTCGTTGAGGCTGGTCACCGCCAGGATCGCCGGATAGTCCACGGGCGCGACGTTCTCGTACGGGGTGTACGACTTCATGTACGCGTACACCTCCGGGTCGGCGAGCGGGTTGCCCCACTCCTCCCACTCGGTGACCGTCAACGGCAGCGACGGGTCGAGGATCGAGGTGAGCGCGTCCACGAACGGCACCTGCGCGACGATCCCGGTGAACGCGTCGGGGGCGAGGTTGGCCACCGCCCCCATCAGCAGGCCCCCGGCCGAGGCGCCCCGGGCGACCAGCCGGTCGGCCGCCGTCCAGCCGGACTTGACCAGGTGCCGGGCGCAGGCGACGAAGTCGGTGAAGGTGTTCTTCTTGGCCAGCAGCTTGCCCTCGTCGTACCAGCGGCGGCCCAGTTCACCACCGCCCCGGATGTGCGCCACGGCGAACACCACGCCCCGGTCGAGCAGGCTGAGCCGGGCAACCGAGAACCACGGGTCCATGCTGGCCTCGTACGAGCCGTACCCGTAGATCACGGCGGGGGCGGAGCCGTCGCGCGGGGTGTCCCGGCGGCAGACCAGCGAGATCGGCACCCGGGTGCCGTCGTCGGCGAGCGCCCACTCGCGGTGCTGCTCGTAGTCGTCCGGGTCGTACGCGCGACCGTCCGGCCCGGGGAGCACCGGCTTGCGGCGGCGCAGCGTCAACTCCCGGGTGACCAGGTCGTAGTCGTAGACCGAGTCGGGGGTGACCAGCGAGGTGTAGCGGAAGCGGAGCTGCCGGGTGCGGTATTCCGGGTTGGCGTCCAGGCCGACACTGTGGATCGGCTCGGGGAACTCGATGTCGTGGGCGTCGCCGCCGCCGACGGGGAGCACCCGCAGCCCGGTCAGCCCGTTGCTGCGCAGCGAGACGACCAGGTGGTCGGCGAACGCGTCGACCGACTCCAGCCGGGTGCCGGGGCTGTGCGGGATCAGCGGCACCCAGTCGCCGGGCGCGTCCGCCGAGGTGTACGCCAGCGCGAAGTCCTCCGCGCCGTCGTTGTGCAGGATCAGGAAGCGGTGGCCGTGGTGCTCGACGCTGTATTCGACGCCCTGCCGGCGCGGGGCGATCACCGCCGGCTCACCCGTCGGGTTGTCGGCCGGGATGACCCGCACCTCGCTGGTGACCTTGCTGGTGCTGTCGATCAGCACGAACCGCTCGGAGCGGGTCAGCTCGACGCCCACCCAGAACCGCTCGTCCTCCTCGGCGTGCACCACCACGTCCTCGCCCGACGGGGTGCCGACGGTGTGCCGCCACACCCGGTCCGGCCGCCACGCCTCGTCGACGGTGATGTAGAACAGCACGCTGGCGTCGGCCGACCAGGCGGTGCCGTAGAAGGTGTCGGGCACCTCGTCGCCGAGCAGCTCACCGGTGCTCAGGTCCTTGATCCGCAGGGTGAAGCGCTCGTCGCCGGAGAAGTCCGTCGAGTAGGCCAGCCAGCGTCCGTCGGGGCTGACGTCGAACGCGCCGAGGGAGAAGAAGTCGTGCCCTTCGGCGAGTTGGTTGCCGTCGAGCAGCACCTCCTCGCCGTCGAGCGGGGCGCCGTCCGCGCTGACCGGCGGGTCGGTCTCGCCGTCGTGGACGGGGCGGCGGCAGTGCACGCCGTACTGCTGGCCCTCGACGGTGCGGGTGTAGTACCAGTGGCCGCCCTTGCGGGTGGGCACCGACAGGTCGGTCTCCTGGGTGCGCTGCCGGGTCTCGGCGAACAGCGTGCCGCGTAACGCTTCCAGGTGCGCGGTGCGCTGCTCCGTGTAGGCGTTCTCGGCGGTGAGGTGGGCGATGGTCGCCGGGTCGTCCTTGGCGGCGAGCCAGGCGTACTCGTCGACGACGGTGTCGCCGTGGTGGGTGCGCTCCGCGCGGACCTGTCGGGCGACGGGCGGGGTGGTCTCGGTGGTCACGGCGTCACGTTACCGGCCCGTCGCGCTCCGCCGCGCGGTCGAACCGCCGCGCGGAGTTTTAGAACATGTGTACGATGACTGCCATGTCGACGCCAGCGGGTTCGATCGGTGCAACGGAGATCACCCGGCGGTTGGCCGGGATCTGCGGTCCCTCCTTCGCCCGGTTCGCCGGTGCGGCCGACGAGGTCGCCGGCCGGCTCGCCCGGTGGGTGGCCGTCCCCGGTGGGCCCCGGGCGGCGGCCGAGGTGCTGCGGCTCGCCGCCCGGCACGATCTGTCGGTGGTCCCCCGGGGCGCCGGCACGAAGATCGACTGGGGCGCGGCGCCGGCCCGGGTCGACATCATGCTCGACACCGGCCGGCTCGCCGGGGTCGGCCACCGGCCGGCGGCCTCCCCGGTGGTCGAGGTGGGCGCCGGCACCCCGCTGCGGGCGGTGCAGGCCACGCTGGAACGCTCCGGCCGCCGACTGGCCCTCGACCCGCCGTCACCCGGGGCCACCCTCGGCGGGGTGCTCGCCGCCGACGAGTCAGGCCCGTTGCGGCACCGGCACGGCACCGCCTGCGAGCAGCTCGTCGGCCTGCGCTGGTTGGACGCCGACGGCGAGCTGGTCAGCGCCGGGCGCAGCGCGGCCGAGCTGGCCGGCGCGGCCCCACCGGTCGGTCTCGACCTGGGCCGGTTGCTCTGCGGCTCGCAGGGCGGGCTGGGCGTGCTGGTCTCGGCGACGCTGCGCGCGCACGCCCTGCCGCCGAGCCGGGTCTGGGTGACCCGGCCGGTGTGGAGTCCGTTGGAGGTGCACGACCTGGTCCGGGCGGTGCTCGCGGCCGACCTCGATCCGGCGGCCGTCGAGCTGGACCTGCCGGCCGCCGGGTCACCGCCACGCCCGGCGGTCGCCCCGGCGGCGGGCGCGACGTCGGGGCCGGGCGGTCGCCCGATGTCGGCCGCCGAGGCGTCGGCCCGCGCCAACCATCCCGCGATGGCCGGCCGCCGGGCCGCCCC
>NZ_JACGMO010000154.1:0-15225 GCF_015354745.1 Micromonospora sp. S-DT3-3-22 | reverse complement strand
GGGGGTGGCGTCGCGCTGGCCGGCACCGCCGTGGTCACCGCCGCCCTGGCCGGGTACGCCGGGCTGACGGTGGTGGCGATCGGCCGTACCGGCGGGCGGGGCTGGCGGGCGGCGGCCCGGGTCCCCGGCCGGGTTGTTGGGGATACTGGTCACCCCGGTGGCGGTGCCGATCCTGGCCGGCTACGCGTTGGCCGCCCTGCACGCGGTCGCCGCCCGCCGGCCCACCGCCCGGATGGAGGCACCGTGACCGGTCACCCCCACCCCGTCCCGGCCGGCCCCGGCCCGGCCCCGACCCGCGCCGCCCCGCAACCGTCCGGGGCGGCCGTCCGGCCCCGACCCCCCGCCCCGGAACCGGGCGACGACGATCCCCGGCTGCACGTCGGCGACGTCGAGGTGGCCCGCTACGTGCTGCGCCCCGACCTGGACCCCCGGCACGGCCCCCGCCCCTACCTGCACCCGGTACGGACGCTGGCCGGCACCCCGGTCACCGACGCCCTGCCCGCCGACCACGTCTGGCACCTCGGGGCGTCGCTGGCCGTGCAGGACGTCGACGGCACCAACCTGTGGGGCGGCCGGACGTACGTCCGGGACACCGGCTACACCTGGCGCGACGACCACGGCGTCATCGCGCACACGCACTGGCGGGAGCGCGCGCCGGACCGGCTGGCACACGCGTTGCAGTGGCGCGACCGCGACGGCGGGGTGCTGCTCACCGAGCACCGCCGGCTCGCCGCGACCCCGGTGGCCCCGGACGCCTGGGCGCTCGACGTCGACTACACCCTCACCGCCCCGGCCGGGCGCGACGTCCACCTGGGCAGCCCCGCCACCAACGGGCGGCCCGGCGGGGCCGGCTACGGCGGCTTCTTCTGGCGGGCCGTCGCCGACGGCGAGCCGGTCACGTTCACCGCCGACGCCGACGGCGAGCAGGCCGCCAACGGCAGCGCCGCCCGCTGGGTCGCGCTCACCGGGGTCGCGCCGGGCGGTGGGGCGTACACCCTGGTCTTCACCGGGCTGGGGCTCGGCGACCGGTGGTTCGTGCGGACGGCGATGTACCCGGGCGTCTGCGTGGCCTTCGCCTTCGACCGGCCGGCGGTGGTGCCCGCCGGGGGCCGGCGGACCGGCCGGCACCGGGTGCTGGTCGCCGACGGGGTACGCGACCGGGCCGGCGTCACCGCCCTGCTCGCCGCCACGGAGCCGGGGTGACCGGCGCGACGCCGCCCGGCCCGCAGGTGGCCACCGTCGGCGAGTCGATGGTGGTGCTCGGCCCCGACCCGACGGGGCCGCTGGACCGGGCCGACCGGCTGGGCGTCTCGGTCGGCGGCGCGGAGTCCAACGTGGCGTGCGCGCTCGCCGCGCTCGGCCACCGGACGGCCTGGGTCAGCCGGGTCGGTGACGACCCGTTCGGCCGGCGGGTCCGGCGGCACGTCGCCGCCACCGGGGTGGACACCAGCCTGGTCACCGTCGACCCGACCGCCCCGACCGGCGTCTACCTCAAGGACCCGACGCCCGACGGCACCGCCGTGCACTACTACCGGTCCGGGTCGGCGGCCTCCCGCCTGCACCCGGGGGTGCTGGACGATCCGGCGCTGGCCGGGGTCCGGCTGCTGCACCTGTCCGGGGTGACCGCCGCCCTCTCGCCGTCCTGCGCGGCCCTGGTCCGCCGGGCGGTCGCCGACCGGCCGCTGCCCGCCGCCCGGGTCAGCTTCGACGTCAACCACCGGGCCCGGCTCTGGTCGGCGGCGACCGCCGCACCGGTGCTGCGCGCGCTGGCCGACGCCGCCGACGTGGTCCTGGTCGGCCTCGACGAGGCGCACACCCTGTGGGGGGTCACCGAGCCGACCGCCGTCCGTGACCTGCTGCCCGGCCCGGAGCTGGTGGTGGTCAAGGACGCCGCCGTCGGGGTCACCGCGCTGCCCCGCAGCGCGGCGGCCGTCTTCGTGCCGGCGCTGCGGGTGCCGGTGCACGAGCCGGTCGGGGCCGGCGACGCCTTCGCCGCCGGCCTGCTGTCGGGGCTGCTGCGCGGCCTCGACCTGGACCGCTGCCTGCGGCTCGGGCATCTCTGCGCGGCCCCCGCCCTGACCGTCGCCGGGGACACCGCCCCGCCGCCACGGCGGGCGCTGGCCGATCGGCTCCTCGCGTTGCCGGCGCAGGACTGGGCGAGCCTGGACCTGGTCGACGCCGGCCTGCTCCCCACCCCCGCCACCGGAAGGAACGGTCGATGACCGCGCACGACTTCGCGCCCCTGTTCGGCACCGCACGGGTGATGGTGATCCTGCGGGACCTGCCGCCGACGGAGACCGTCCGGCTCGCCGAGCGGGCCTGGAACCTCGGCATCGACGTGGTCGAGGTGCCGATCCGTACGCCGGACGCCACGCTGTCCCTGCGGGCGGCGGTGGAGGCCGGCAAGGACCGGGGCCGCCGGGTCGGGGCCGGCACGGTGCGCACCCCCGCCCAGGTACGGCAGGCCGCCAGCGCCGGCGCGGCGTTCACCGTGGCCCCCGGGCTGGACCTGGCGGTGGCCGACGCGGCGGTCAGCTACGGCATCCCGCACCTGCCCGGGGTGGCCACCCCCACCGAGGCGCAGCTGGCGCTCGACCACGGGCTGGTCTGGCTCAAGGCGTTCCCGGCGGTCAGCCTGGGCCCCCAGTGGTTCAAGGCGATGGCCGGCCCGCTGCCGGAGCTGCGGTTCGTGGCGACCGGGGGGATCGACGCGGGTAACGCCGCCGACTTCCTCGCCGCCGGGGTGCGGGTGGTGGCGGTGGGGTCGGCACTGTCCGACCCCCGGCAGATCGACCGGCTCGCCGAGCTGGCCGCCACGCCGGCCTGAGCCGCGCGTGCCGACCGTCGACCCGCGACGGGCCGGGGGTCCGGCCCCGGCGCGACGTCGTGCCGGGGGCCGCCGGTCAGGCCGGGGCGGGGCCGAGGCTGTCCCGGACGACCAGGGTGGCCGGCAGCACCTCGACCCGGGACCGGTCGGCGGCCGGGCCCAGTGCCAGGGTCATCGCCCGCGCGCCCAGCTCCACCAGGGGCAGCCGGACGGTGGTCAGCGCCGGGGTGACGTCGGCGGCGACCGGCATGTCGTCGAAGCCGACCACCGACACCTGCCCGGGGACCGGCACGCCCCGGGCGCGCAGCAGGGTCAGCGCGCCGACGGCCATCGAGTCGTTCAACGCCACCAGCGCGGTCAGGCCGGGGACGGCGTCGAGCAGCTCACCGGCGGCGCGGGCACCCCCGTCGCGGTCGAAGTCGGCGTACCGGACGCGTTCGGCGGGCAGCGGGTGGCCGCCCTCGGCGAGCGCGGCGCGCAGCCCGTCGAGCCGGTCGGTGATGGTGGTCAGCACCTGCGGGCCGGCGACCACCCCGATCCGGGTGTGCCCCCGGCGCAGCAGCTCCGCGCCGAGCAGCCGGCCCCCGTCGGTGTTGGCCGGCATCACCGCGTCGCCGGGGTGCTCGTGCCGGCCGACCACCGCCACCCGGCCGCCGGTCGCCTCGTAGGCGGCCAGCTTCTCGGCGAGCCGGGCGGTGAAGGTGGCGTCGTGGTAGCCGGAGCCGGCCAGCACGATCGCGGCGACCTGCTGGGCGCGCAGCATCTCCACGTACTCCAGCTCGCGTTCCGGGTCGCGGTAGCTGTTGCAGATGATGACCAGCCGGCCGTGGTCGGTGGCGACCCGTTGCAGCCCCCGGGTCAGCTCGGCGAAGTACGGGTCGGAGACGTCGTGCACCACCACGCCGACGACGCTGCGCTGCGGCCGGGCCAGCAGCTGGGCGTGCGCGTTGGGCACGTACCGCAGGTCGGCGACGGCCCGCAGCACCCGTTCGCGCAGCTCGTCGGCGACCGGTTTGCTGCTGCCGTTGATCACCCGGGAGGCGGTGGCGGGGGAGACCCCGGCGCGGCGGGCGACATCGGCCAGCGTCGCCATGGGCACCCCCGAAAGTGTCCGGGCCCGGTCGGGGCCGCGCGGTAGCGGACAGGTTACCGCAACGGTCGGCGGTGGCCTCTTGCCCGTGGTGGGGCGGCCACCTAGGCTGCTAGGAAAGCGCTTACCTATGCGATGTGCAAAGGGGAAGGACGACCATGACCCGAAGGTCGATCGGCATCATCGTCAACGGCGTCACCGGTCGGATGGGCTACCGCCAGCACCTGGTCCGCTCCCTGCTCGCCCTGCGCGAGCAGGGTGGCCTGGCGTTGGGCGACGGCACCCGGATCTGGCCCGAGCCGATCCTGGTCGGCCGGGACGAGACCCGGCTGCGGGCGGTCGCGGAACGGCACGGCCTCACCGACTGGACCACCGACCTCGCCGCCGCCCTCGCCCGCGACGACGCGGAGATCTACTTCGACGCCCAGGTGACCCAGCAGCGGGAGAAGGCCATCCGCCAGGCCATCGACGCCGGCAAGCACATCTACACCGAGAAGCCGCTCGCCGAGTCCAGCGCCGCCGCGTGGGAGCTGGTCCGGGCCGCCGATGCCGCCGGCATCCGCACCGGCGTCGTCCAGGACAAACTCTTCCTCCCCGGGCTGCGCAAGCTCAAGCGGCTCATCGACGGCGGGTTCTTCGGCCGCATCCTCTCCGTGCGCGGCGAGTTCGGCTACTGGGTCTTCGAGGGCGACTGGCAGCCCGCCCAACGCCCCTCCTGGAACTACCGCGCCGAGGACGGCGGCGGCATCGTGATGGACATGTTCCCGCACTGGCAGTACGTGCTGGAGGAACTGTTCGCCCCCGTCCGGGCGGTCACCTGCGTCGCCGCCACCCACGTCCCGCAGCGCGTCGACGAGGCCGGCCGGCCCTACCCGGCCACCGCCGACGACGCCGCTTACGGCATCTTCGAACTCGACGGCGGGATCATCGCCGCGCTCAACTCGTCCTGGACCACCCGGGTGCACCGCGACGAACTGGTCGAGTTCCACGTCGACGGCACCGAGGGCAGCGCCGTCGCCGGGCTGCGCCGCTGCCGGGTCCAGCACCGGGCGGTCACCCCCAAACCGGTGTGGAACCCCGACCTGCCCGCCACCGAGGACTTCCGGGCCCAGTGGACCGAGGTGCCCGACAACGAGGAGTTCGACAACGGCTTCAAGGTGCAGTGGGAGGCGTTCCTGCGGCACGTCGTCACCGGCACGCCGTTCGCCTGGGACTTCCTGGCCGGCGCACGCGGCGTGCAACTCGCCGAGCTGGGGCTGCGCTCCGCCCGCGAGGGCCGCCGGGTCGAGGTGCCGGAGCTGACCCGGTGACCGCCGTCGTCCGGCTGCCCGACGGCGGCACCCACCGGCTGCGCGGGGGCGCGGGCCACGAGCGCCCCGCCGGCCCGTCGACCACCCGGACGGCGTACGCGGCGGCGCACGTCGTCGCCGACCCGCGCGCGGAGAACGTCCCGGGCGCCCCGGCCGCCGTCGACTGGGACACGACCCTCGCCTTCCGGCGGCACCTCTGGTCGTACGGGCTGGGGGTGGCGGAGGCGATGGACACCGCCCAGCGCGGCGCGGGCCTGGATTACCCGGCCACCCGGGAGCTGATCCGGCGCAGCGCCGCCGAGGCCCGGGCGGTCGGCGGCCGGATCGTCGCCGGGGTCGCCACCGACCAGCTCCCACCCGGACCGGCCACGGTCGCCCAGGTGACCCTGGCCTACACCGAACAGCTCGCCGACGTCACCGCCGCCGGCGCCCGCCCGGTGCTGATGTGCAGCCGCCACCTGGCCGCCGCCGCCACCGGCCCCGACGACTACCTGCGGGTGTACGACGAACTGCTCACCGCCGCCGACGAACCGGTGGTGCTGCACTGGCTCGGTGACATGTTCGACCCGGCGCTGGCCGGCTACTGGGGCTCGGCCGACCTCGACGAGGCCACCGAGACGGTGCTGCACCTGATCAAACAGCACCAGCGGAGGATCGACGGGATCAAGGTGTCCCTGCTCGACGCCGACCGGGAGATCGCGTTGCGTCGCCGCCTGCCCGCCGGGGTACGCCTCTACACCGGCGACGACTTCCACTACCCGGAGCTGATCCGGGGCGACGCGCAGGGCCACTCCGACGCCCTGCTCGGTGTCTTCGCGGCCATCGCGCCGGCCGCCGCCGCCGCGCTCGCCGCCCTCGACGCCGGTGACCTGGACCGCTACGACGCGGTGTTCGCCCCGACCCTGCCGCTGGCCCGGCACCTGTTCGCCGCGCCGACCTGGTTCTACAAGACCGGCATCGTGTTCCTCGCCTGGCTGGCCGGGCACCAGGAGCACTTCACCATGCTGGCCGGGCAGCAGTCCGGCCGGTCCCCGGCGCACCTGGCCCGGTTGCTCGTCCTCGCCGACGCCGCCGGGCTGCTGCCCGACGCCGACCTGGCCGCCGCGCGGGCCCGGGCCTACCTCACCGTGGCCGGGGTGCCCCAGTGACCGCCCCCACGCCGTCCGGTGCCCGCCCGGCACGGCCCGACGACACGGCCCGGGTGGTGGCGGCGCCGGGGCTGGAACGGTTCTCGTTCAACCAGGCCACCGCCCAGCACTGGCCGCTGGAGGCGGCCGTCGCCGGCTGCGCGGCGGCCGGGGTGCCCGGCATCGGCCTGTGGCGGGAACCCGTGCAGGAGTACGGGCCCGACCGGGCCGCCCGGCTGGTCCGCGCCGCCGGGCTGACCGTCACCTCGCTGTGCCGGGGCGGGTTCTTCACCACCCCCGACTGGTGGGACGAGAACCGGCGGGCCATCGAGGAGGCGGCCACCCTCGGCACCCGCGAACTGGTGCTGGTCTCCGGTGGACTCCCACCGGGCAGCCGCGATGTCGACGGGGCCCGCCGGCGAGTCGCCGACGCCGTCGCCGCGCTCGCCGACGAGGCCACGGCGGCCGGGGTGCGGCTCGCCATCGAACCCCTGCACCCGATGTTCAGCGCCGACCGGTGCGTCATCGCCACCCTCGGCCAGGCCCTCGACATCGCCGAACGGTTCGACCCCGCCGTGGTCGGCGTGGTGGTGGACACCTACCACGTCTGGTGGGACGACACGGTGTACGCGCAGATCGCCCGCGCCGGCGACCGGATCGCCGCGTTCCAGGCGGCGGACTGGGTGACCCCGCTGCCGGAGGGGGTGCTGCTGGGCCGGGCGCTGCCCGGCGAGGGCTGTGTGGAGCTGCGCCGGCTGCGTGAGGCGGTCGACGCCGCCGGGTACACCGGGCCGGTCGAGGTCGAGGTGTTCCAGGCGGCGCTCTGGTCCCGCCCCGGTCCGGACATCCTCGCCGCCACCATCGACGCCTACCTGGCCCACGTGTCCTGACCGGACCGTGAGCGGGACGGCTACAGGATTACGGCGGCCCCGTCGTCGCGGTGACCCGCCGGCCCCCGGGCCGGCGGGTCACCGGGCGGTGGCGGTGGCGCGGACGGCCTTGACGATGGCGGGAACGGAACCCACCAGCAGGACCAGGCCCCAGACGAGGGACACGACGGCGAAGACCAGCGCGCCGACGTCGTCGAGGATGCTGACCAGGATCACCGGGACCAGCCGGTGCAGGAACTCCAGCACCACCGTGCAGACCAGGGTGGTCAGCGCCAGCAGGACGAGTCCCTTGTTCTGGAGGAACCGGGGCTGGGCGAGCAGCAGCAGCCCGGCCCAGACCAGCTTCAACAGCAGCACCAGGCCGAGCAGCAGGCTGGCCTCGCCGACCGGGAAGAAACCCCACAGCGCCAGGTAGGCCAGCGTGCCGAAGGGCACCGCCAGGAAGAGCGACACCATCACCGTCAGCTCGACGAAGACGGTCACCAGCAGCACCAGCGACGCCAGGATCAGCAGGACGGCGAAGACCAGGGTGGCCACCCCCTGTACCCGGCCCTGCACCCGGTCGGAGAGCAGCAGGCTCAGGCAGAACAGGCCGGTGGTCCAGAGCGCCACCACGTCGACCAGCGCCAGGTAGCCGGTGCCCCGGCCGGAGGGCTCACTGATCCGCCCCACCTCGCCGACGTCCACGCCCAGGTCCCGGGCGCCGGCCAGCAGCGCCCCGCCCGCGTCGCCGCCGCCGGTCAGCAGCGACGAGCCCAGCTCCAGCCCCACCACCAGCGCCACCGCCAGCAGCGCCAACAGCAGGAACGGTTTGCGCAGCTCACCCATGCCGGGCCACCTTCCGGCCCGGTGCCACCCCGGCCCGCAGCACCCCGGGCCACGACCGGTGCCCGGTCACGAGGTGGCGATGGTGACGGTGCACGGAACACCTCCCGGGCAGCCCAGGCCGACCTCGGTGGCCCGGTCGACGGCGATCGTCGCGACGGCGTCGCCCCCGTCGCCGGGCGTGACGTCGTCGCGGACGGTCAGGTCGGCGTCGCCGGGCGCGGGAGCGGTGACCGCGAAGGCGGCCCGGCTGCGCAGCACCAGGGTGCGCAGCCCGCCGGGGTCGTCCACCCGCAGCGTGCAGCCGCCGACGAAGGAGAGCACGTCGCCGGTACGGTCGCAGTCGACCCTCACCGTCGCCGGGTCCACGGCGGTGCCGTCGCCACCGAGCCGGCCCAGCCAGCCCAGCGCCCCGGGGTCGGCCGGATCACCGCGACCGGCGCGGCCCAGCCCGAGCGCGCCGACGAACGCGGCGACCAGCAGCACGGCGACCGCCACCAGCAGCAGCTTCCGCCGGCCGCTCACGGCCTGCCCGTCGGCTCGGGCAGCTCGGTGAACCGGACCCGGTCCACCCCGGCGAAGTACCTGTCGGTGCCCTGGGTCCGGCCGACCGCGATCAGGGTGAGGGCGTGCGCGCCCCGGCCGAGCCGGACCGTGCCGACCTCCTCGACGTCGCGCAGCGCCGGCTGCTTCGAGAAGCCGAGGAAGGTGCCGCCGACCTGCACGCCGTCGACCTGCCAGATGGTGTTGGCGTAGTCCGCCGAGGTGGTCCGGGACGCGGCGAACGACCAGGTGGCGTCCACCGGCAGGGTGACGGTGAGACTGACCCGGTCACCCACCGCCAACCCCTGGAAGAACAGTTGCCGGCCACCCGACCAGGTCAGCCCGCAGCAGTCCGGCTGCTCCACCACCTTCGCCGCGGCACCCGCCGGTGACTCCGTCTTCGCCCCGGCGAGCAGGGTCTCCGCCTCCACCGTGACCACCCGGGCGACGGGCGGTGGCGGGTCGGCGTCCGGGCGGCTGAGCAGGTAGCCGACCACCGCCCCGACCAGCACCACCAGCGCCGCCGCCGCCGCGATCCACGGCCACGGGGCCCGCCGGGGCGGAGCGACCGCGGCGACCTCGTACGTCACCCGACCGCTGGCGCGGGAACTCTCCTCCGGCGCGGTGTTCGCCGAGTAGGCGAAGCCGGTCATGTCGTAGCGGCGGGGTGCGGTGCCGGCCGGCACCGCCAGGCGGACCAGGAACGACACGGAGTTCTGCCCCGGCACCACCCGCTGTGGCTCGGCCACCGTGAACCAGCCCCGTTGGCTGCCCTCGCCCGGCGCGACGTCGAAGACCACGGTGTCCGGCGCGACACCCGGATTGGAGACGGTGAAGGTCAGCTCGCCCCGGTTGGCCGGGTCGAGGGTGAACTGCTCGGCGGCGGCGACGACGGCCCATTCGGTGGTCATGACGGCTCCTCAGGCGACGGTCCGGGCGGGGGAAGGGGACCCGGGGCGGGCACGGTGGCGCGGCCGACCGCCGGCCCGTACGGCACCGGCCCGCCGCCGACCCCGGCGTCGGCGGGACCGTCGGCGAGGACGACCTCGGCGGTCACCGCCGCCGGTTTCTCCGCCGCGACGATCCGGGCCACCACGGTCAGCAGCCCGGCCGCCGCCTCCGGCACCCGGACGACCAGGTGGAACGGCCGGTCGGCCGGCTCGTCCAGGACGAACCCGGTGACCCCGGTGGCCAGCTCCAGCGCGGTGCGCATCCCGTACGGGGTGCCCCGCCAGCGGGCCAGCAGCGCGCCGTGCGCGACCAGGTCCCGCAGCCGGCCCACGGGCAGCGGCGGCGGGGCGTCCGGCCGGGGCGGGCCGAGCACGTGGTCCATCGCCACCCAGCGGGTCAGGTAGCCGGCGAACCCGGCCGGCGTGCGGTACGGGTCGAACAGCACGTCCACGTCGGCGAGCAGCGCCTCGTCCGGGGCGTGCAACGTCTCCATCACGTCCAGCAGGGCGGCCAGGACGCTGCCCGGCCCGGCGGCCCGCTGGTAGGCCGCCGGCAGCAGCCGTTCAATCGCGGCCCGGCGCATCGTGCCCCACCACCTCGATGTCGTGCTCGCCGGAGCAGAGCAGCCAGGTGTCGGGGACGGTCACCACGTCGGCGGTGGCCTGGTTGGCGCTGGGCGTCCAGTCGGCGGCGTCGCCGCTGCGGTACACCCCCCGTTCGCCGCCGGCCAGGATCAACCGGCCGCCGCCCGTCCCGGAGGCGCTGCCGGCGATCGCGTCCACCGGCACGAACCGGGTCCGGTCGCGCAGCGGCAGGCCGCAGTTGACCACCACCGGTTGCCACTGCGGCTGCGCGGCCAGGGTGTCCAGGCGGACCACCCCGCCGCTCTGCGTGGCGGCCACCGCCAGGGCGCCGACGAAGGCGAGGTCCCGGCAGGTGCCACCGACCCAGCCGGCCTGCACCTGCTGCCACTTCACGTCGGATTCGAACAACCGGGTACGGTGGCAGCCCTGCCCCGGTTTCTTCGGGTCCGGTTCGCCCGCGCCCGCCCAGAGCAGGGTGGCCGGGCCGTCGTACTGCACGGCGAGCACCCGGTTGTCCACGTTGGCCAGGCCGACGTGGGTGAAGCTGCCGGGGCGGCCACCGGCGGTGGACAGGTAGACCCCGAAACTCGCCTGCGCCGCGACCGCCACCCCCGGCGCGCCCCGCTCCGAGACGAACGCCCGGACGGCGTAGAAGCCCCGGTCGGCGTCCGCCGGGTCGACCAGGATCTGCAACGGCACCGCCCCGGGCAGCAGCGAAACCTCGTACAGGCCGGTGTCGGTAGCCAGCAGCAGCGCGCCCGCGCCGTCCCGGTCGATCCAGGCCAGGTCGGTGATCCGCGAGTCCAGTCCGGTCAACGCCGACCAGGTCTCGCCGAGGTCGGTGCTCAGGTGCACCCGGGAGCCGCCCGCCGCCCGGGTGGTCACCACCGCCACCGCGCCGGGGCGGGCCACCACGCCGGGACGGACCGGGGCGGGGGCGGGGGCGACCCGGACCACCGTCTCGTCGTCGTCGAACCGGCCCGCCGGCTCCCAACCCACCCCCGCGTTGGACGAGCGGAACAGCACCGGGCCCCGGCCGGCGTACCAGGTGCCGGGCTGGTACTGGTCGACGGCGACGGCGCGGACCTGCGCGTCGGGGGCCTCGTCCACCACGAACCGGACCGACTCGACGTAGCGCACCCCCGGCTCGGCGTGCTCCAGCATCCGGTACACGTTGGACGCGCGCAGCGGCTCACCGAACGCCCAGCCGGTCGGGTTCAGCCCGGTGGGCAGCGGGCTGAGCGTCTGGTGCAGCCGGTCGTGGATGCGCCGGCGGACCGCCTCCACGTCCTCCTCCGGCCGGACCACCACCCGGGCCCGGATCGACACCGCCTTGTACCGAGCCCAGCCGGCCCGGCAGCTCGTGCCCAACGCCCGCCGTCGGTCCAGGTCCGCCTCCACCCGGCGGCGGGACTCCTCCACCTCGTGTGCGCGCAGCACCGCCACCGGCAGCCGGCCACCCGGTCGGGCCTCCGGCGGCACGTACGGCACCAGCACCACCTCGACCTCGCCGGGGCGGGCGAAGCTGTAGACGGCGGCCCGGGTGAACGCCCGCGCCCGGGACACCCCGCCGGAGCCGGCGGCGAGGATCTCGAAGTCCCGGGCGGTGACCGCGCGTTGTTGGGCGAAGAACTCGTACGGGCCCCGGACCAGCGCCGATTCGAGGCTCTCCAGCTCCCGCCCACCACTTGCCGGTTCCGGGTTCTCCGCCCGTACCCCGGGCAGCGGGTCCCGCAGGGTGGTCAGGGTGCCGGCGGCGACGTTGCCGGTCCGGCCACCGCCGGCCCGGTACCACAGCCGCACCCGCGCCCCGGCCGGCGGCACCGCCGCGACGGTCACCGGCCCGCCGCCCTGCGCACCGGTCGGCTCCGCCGCGCCCGGGTCGGCGGCGGGTGCGCGCAGGTCCAGCGCCGGGGCGAAGGTGACCAGCCCCGAGCAGCGGTCCACCAGGTACACCTTGGCCTGCGGGCCGACCCCGGCGAAGCTGTCCACCGGCCGCCACACCTCGTACGTCGCCCCCTCGTGTTCCCGGGCCACCGCGCCCAGCTCCACCGAGCCGGCCGGCACCTCCACCCCGAGCAGCAGGTCCCGCGCCTCGGCGGTACGCGCGAGCGGCGCCCGGGCGGCCCGCAGCGCCTGCCCCGGCTGACCGGTGCCGACGCCCAGCAGTTCCGCCTCGACCGGTTCACAGTGGTGCATCCGTACGGTCACCTCGCCGGCGTCCGCCGGCAGCAGCGCCGGCTCGGTGGTGACGAAGACGACGGGCCTCGGGTCGACGCCCCGGGCCGCGGCGACCCGGGTGCCCGCCGGGATCCGCACCGCCGCCCGGTCACCGCCGGTCCGGACGAACCGCACGTCGGCCCAGGCCGCCGTCGGGGCGTGCCGGGTGACCCCGAGCAGGTTCAGGAACTGCACGTACGCCTTCTCCGGCAACTGGTTCAGCCGGAAGATCATCACCTCGGTGAGGTGCGCGAACGCCTCCACCAGGGCGATGCCCGGATCGTGCGCGGACAGGTCGGTCCAGCCGGGGCAGGACTGCCGGATCCGGTCCCGGGCCTCGGTGACCAGATCGAGGAAGGTGCGGTCGTCGAGGTGCGGCACGGGCAGCGTCATGATCCGTCCCCCTCGGCCCGGCCCCCGGTCGGCCGACCGGCGGCCCGTTGCGCGGGCGGGTCGGCGTCGGCGGGCAGCAGGTCGACGGAGAACACCAGCTGACCGGGGGAGAGGCTGGCCCGCACCCGGTAGTCCAACCGGATCACCAGCCGCCACGGGTCGTCCGGGTCGGGGCCGGCGTCGACGTCGATCACCTCGATCCGGGGCTCCCACCGGCGGATCGCCTGCCGTACGTAGTGGATGGCCAGCCCGGCGGTGGTGTCGTCGTTCGGCGCGAACACCAGCCGGTGCAGCCGGGAGCCGTACCCGGGGCGCATCAGCCGCTCGCCCGGCGTGGTGGACAGCAGCAGGTACAACGCCTGGCGTACCGTCTCGTCGCCGTCGGTCACGGCGAGCCCGCCGGTCGCGGTCGTCGCCAGGCCGCCGGCGCGGCCGGCGTCGAAACCGGCCCCGACGAACCGCAACGCCCTCACCGGTCGGCCCCCACCAGGCGCTGCCGGGCGTCGTGGACGGTGTGCCGGACCAGGTTCGGCGGGGTGCCGTCGGTGAACCCGGCCAGGTGCGACAGGACGATCCGGTGCCCGTCGACCCGCAGCCAGTCGCTGTAGCCGACCCGCACCGCGAGGGTCTTCGCGCACGGTTTGACCGTCGGCCCGTAGTTGGGGCAGGCCACGATGTCCCGCCCCACGGGGTCGTCGTCGACCAGCACCGGCGTCCCGGCGACGGTCAGCCAGCCCTGCGACGCCCGGTTGGTGACCCGGCCGTCGTGGTCGCAGGCGATCAGCGAGTCGAGGGTGATCCAGCGCATCAGGCACCTCCGGAGTGGGCGCGGGCGAGCGTGCCGGCCTGTTGCCGGGCGGTCGCCGCGTCCTCGGTCGCGTCGGCGTGCAGGAAGTCGACGCTGCGGGCCCGCACCACCAGCGCCCGGCCCGGCGCGGAGAGCACCAGGTCGGTCGCGGCGTGCAGGGTGGTCAGCTCGGGGGTCAGCTCCAGGAAGCTGCCGACGTCGGTGGCCAGCCGCAGCGTCCGCGCCGCGTCGTCGACCACGATGGTCTGACCGCTGCCGGTCCGCACCGACCAGCGGCCCGCGCGCCCGTCGGCCACCCCCGCGTCGTACGGGGTGACGGTGCCGAACAGGGAGCCCAGCACCACCCCGGCGACCGGGTCACCGCCCGGCAGGGCCAGCAGCACCGTGTCGTCCGGGTCGGGCAGCGCCACGATGCCCTTGTCCCGTCCGGCCCCCGGGCAGAGCACGGCCAGCCAGCCGGCGTCCAGGTCGCCGTACCCGGGCAGCCGCACCCGGACCCGGCCGAGCCGCTCCGGGTCGTCGACGGCGGTGACCACCCCGAGGGTGACCACCGCCCCGCCGGCCGCGACGCGCGGCGGGGAGGGCGGCGGGGCGGTGGCGAACCGGGTGAGGTGGCCGCTGCCGTCGACGGTGTGCACCACCTCGGTGAGGACGTACACCCCGGCCAGGTCCTCCGCCACCCCGCCCAGCGCGACCCGACGGCCGGGACGCAACGCCGGGTCGCCGTCGGCGACACCCTCGGCGGTGACCAGCGCGGCCACCCGGTCGTCCAGGCCGGCCTGGGCGAGCGCGGCCAACTCGTCGTCGCTGCGGCCGGGCTGGTCGAGCACGGTCCGCACGCCGTCCGCGCCGACCACCGCCGGGTCCGGACGCAACGGCACCCGCCGGCCGCTGCGCGCGGCGTCGACCCGATGCCCGAGCGGCTCGGCCCGCTGCGGATGCCAGCCCAGCGCGGCGCTGCCCCCGGCGGCCCGATCCAGGTTGGCGGCCAACCGCACCGAGTGCAGCGTCCGGCCGAGGGTCAACGGCACCGGCTCCCCGTGACCGTCCAGGGTGACCAGCCGCACCCGGTCACCCTCGGCGGCCAGGTGCAGGCCGGCCCGACCGGCCACCTCCCGCAGCAGCTCCAGGTCGCTGTGCCGGTGCTGGAGCAGCCGGTCCAGCCGGGGCCCGTCGGCCTCGGCGTCGACGTCGAGCCCCACCGCGCCGCACAGCTCCCGGGCCAGGTCGGCGGCTGTGACCGCCTCGAACACCCGCAACTGCTGCCGCTTGCGCAGCCGGTGCAGCAGGTCGTAGCCGCGCCAGCGGAACAGGGCCGTGCCGTCGGCGGCGTACTCCACCTCGACACAGGTGACCTCCCCGGTGAACAGCAGGTCGTCGCCGAGCCGGACGGCGAGCGTCGCGCCGGTCGGCACCGCCGGGCCGGGGCCGGGACCCCGTGCCCCCGGGCCCGGGTCGGCGGCGTACACCACCTCACACTGGGTGGGCTGGTCGAGGCGGGCGGCCACCCGCACCGACCGGATACGGCGGTCCGCCGCGCCGCCCAGCGGCACGCCGTCGAGGAACACCGACGGGCGGGCGCTCACCGCAGACCCCCGTCGGCCTGCTCCGGGCCGGTCCCGCCCGCGCCCCCCACCGGCGACGCCGTGGCGGGTTC